>JBASAE010000142.1:0-6536 GCA_049654285.1 Microbacterium sp. | reverse complement strand
GACCATGAGTGCTTCCGGAGGCGGCAAGGCGATCATCGCGGCGTTCCTGGCGAACCTGGGCATCGCGGTCGCGAAGTTCATCGCCTGGGCGCTCTCCGGTTCGGCGTCCATGCTCGCCGAGGCGATCCACTCCGTCGCCGACTCCGGCAACCAGCTCCTGCTGATGCTCGGCGGACGCAAGGCCCGGCGAGCCGCGGATCGTTCGCACCCGTTCGGCTACGGGCGCGAACGCTACGTGTACGCCTTCGTGGTGTCGATCATCCTGTTCTCGGTCGGCGGGCTGTTCGCGATCTACGAGGGCGTCGAGAAGCTACGGCATCCGCACGCCCTCGACCCGGTCTGGTGGTGGCTGCCGCTCGTCGTGCTGCTGGTCTCGATCGCCCTGGAGTCGTTCTCCCTGCGCACCGCGATGCGGGAGAGCAACGAGGTGCGTGAGAAGGGCCAGTCCTGGGTCTCGTTCGTCCGCCGCGCGAAGGCGCCCGAGCTGCCGGTCGTGCTGTTGGAGGACATCGGCGCGCTCACCGGCCTCGTCTTCGCGCTGCTGGGCGTCAGCCTCACCGTGATCACCGGCAACTCGGTGTTCGATGCGCTCGGCACGCTCATGATCGGCGTGCTCCTGGTGCTGATCGCGCTCGTCCTCGGCATCGAGACGAAGAGCCTGCTGGTCGGCGAGGGCGCGACGGACGCCGATCACGACCGCATCGTGGACGCCATCCAGGCGGGCAGCGAGGTCGAGAAGCTCATCCACATGAAGACCCTGTACCTCGGCCCCGACGAGCTGCTGGTGGCGGCCAAGATCGCACTCACGCAGAACAAGACCATCCGCGAGGCCGCCGGGGACATCGATGCGATCGAGAAGCGGATCCGCGACGCCGTGCCGACCGCCCGGGTGATCTACCTCGAGCCCGACGTGTACCGCCCGGCGCTCGACCCCGAGCCGCCGACCGACGCGTTCGTGCTCAAGTCCGCGGACTGACGCCATCGACGCGCTCGCAGACCTCCGCGCGGCCATCGCCCGCGACGACCTCGCCGACGAGGCCGTGCAGCAGCTGCGCAACGTCCAGCAGGTGCTCGACCGCGACCCCGAGTCGCACCTGGAGTCGTTCTTCCTCCTCGAGGACCGGCCGTACGCCACGATCGGGTTCGGCGACGTCGACACCGCCGACCTGGTGGTCTTCGTGATGCACGGCATCGAGACGACGCTCACCGAGCTGCCGGGCTGGGCGGACGCCGCGCAGCGGATCGCCGCCTCCACGATCCGCTCCTGCGTCGCCCGCGGGGAACCGCGCCGGGTGGCGACGGTCGCCTGGTTCGCCTGGGACTCCGGCACGCACGTCTCGGCACTGGCGACCCGGCATGCGACGATCGGCGCGGCGCGGCTGGCGGTCGACCTCGACCGCATCGCGGCCCGCAACCCCGCCGCGCGCGTCGCGATCGTCGGCTACTCGTATTCGGCGACGCTGCTCGGCGAGCTGGTCGCGATGAACCTCGCGGGCGACGTGCACACCGCGTTCTCGATCGCCGCCGCCGGTGTCACGCACGCGGCCCGGACCGCCCTCGAGACCTCGATCGCGCTCGGCGAGCTGGAGCTGCACGCCACCGAGGCGGCGCCCGACGGCGTCGCGCCCCTGGGCCGGATCGCACAGCATCCGGTCGATCCGCGCGACATCCCCGGGGTGATCGTGTACGAGTCCGACGGCGGGGACGTCCCCGGCCTCGACGGCGCGGTCGTCCGAGGGCTCGCGGTCGACGGGCACGCCTCGATGACGTCGTCCGACGAGCACGGCAAGGAGCACATCGGCTACTTCGACCAGCGCGCGCAGCCGTTCCTGTATCTGATCGCACGCCTCGCCGACGCCGCGACGGCCCCCTGACGAGCGCCTGGTGGAGGCAGAGCGGGAGGCGGCCGGTCCGGCCGCCTCCCGCTCTGTCTCTCCGAACTCAGTCCTCGGCGAGCCGCAGCTCGACGATCTGCCCCTGCTGCAGCCAGTTCTGCATCCCGGCGAGCGCGAGCTCCAGCTCGCCCTCGACGACCTCCCCGATGTAGCTGATGCGCAGCGGCTCGTCAGCGAGGTCATCGCCGTAGGTAACGCACAGCTGCTGTCGCGGGCTGTAGAAGCACACCGCCCCACCAGGGCGTCCCTTCTCCGCGGTGCGGAGCCGGCCGACCTCCTCGGTGAGGTAGTCGTTCTCCCAGGGCGTGACGATCGGCATGGTCCAGAAGACCATGTCGCCGATGATCTTGCCGTGCTGCATGACGCTCTTGTGCGGTAGCACGTCGCGCAGCGCCTGGGCGATGGTGGGCACCTTGTCCTCGAAGATGCGTAGCTTGCAAACGTCCTTGTCGTCCACCGACATGATGAGATGCACTGTCTGTCTCTCCTTTTCCGTTGTTCTGTGGTGGTGACGTCAGCTCTGACGCTTGAAGGCGTTGGACACGCCCCAGGGGAAGACGGCGTCCACCCACATGTGCACCTTGTTGACGTAGGTGATCGCGGTGCGGGTGAGCTCGAGGAACTCCTCCTTGCTCTCCGCGGACTTCGCCGCCTCGACGTACTTGACGAGGAACGATCCGGACCGTGGGATTCCCACGAAGTCGAAGAACGCAGCCTTGTAGGTGACGATCTGATCGACGACGAGCACCATCGTCGGCAGGTCGAATTCGTTCTTCTCACTGATCTCGATGATCCCCCAGAGGAGCTCGTCGGACAGCGTCCGTGCCTCCCCCTCGGCGAACATCAGGGTCGTGAAATACTGCCCGTGCGCTCCGGTCCGGCGAGGAACGATCCCCTTTCCGAGATTCGCGATCTCCTCGGGGCATTCAAGCCAGATGCGGTCGCGTTCCGCATTCAGCTCCCGGATGGTCTCAGCTACTTTGCTCACGCAATACCTTCCTCACTCCAGCTGTTGGACTAGTGCCATGCTGTCGCGGAACGGCGCACGCAGGCTCCTGAGGATGGCGTATTCTGTCTCAGATCCGAGATGATGAGGAGGCCGTGAATGGCGAACGTGCCCGCAGCGCGGAACGTGCTGAAGATCGTGAAGTACCTCGCGGCACAGAGCAGCCCGAGCCGGGCGACGACCATCGCACGAGACCTCGACCTCCCCCGGTCAAGCACCTATCACCTCATCAAGGTGCTTCAAGACGAGGGGTTCGTGGTGCACTTCCCAGAGGAGCGATCCTTCAGTCTGACGCCGCTGGTGTCGGATATCGGATCCTCCTACACCCGCAGCTACAAACTGGAACTGCTCGCCAGGCCGCTCGCGAAGAAGCTGATCACGCGCGTGCGGATCCCCGCCGTCGCCCAGGTGGGCGTCCTGCGCGGCAACGATGTGATCTACCTCGCCCAGGAGCGCAGCACCGGCGCCCCCGGCATCGTCACCCAGGTAGGCGTGAGCGTGCCCGCCCATCGAACCGCGACCGGCCGCGCGATCCTGAGCAGACTGCCCGCCGCACAGGTGCGCGCCCTCTATCCCAGCAGCGCCAGCCTCATCGTCGGAACCGAGCTCGCGCCGATGTCGATGCGCAGCTTCAAGCACACCCTGGCGGTAGCCCGCGAACGCGGCTGGGCACAGGAGTGCGAGGAGAACGCCCCCGAGCTCGGCTCGGTGAGTGCCGCCGCTCTGGACAACGGCGGGCACCCCGTGGTGGCGATCACTCTCACCTTCCGAGTGCGCGGCATGACGGAGGAGACGTGGAACGTGCTCGGCGAAGCCGTCCGGATCTCCGGCGAGGCCCTCGGGATGCGCGTACGCGGGAAGATCTGACCCCGTCCTCTACCGCACGTCGCTGACGAACGCCATGACGCGCTCATCCCCGGAGCGGTCCAGCACCTCCTCGGGTGAGCCGAGGGCCTGGATGCGGCCGGCGTCCATGAACGCGATCCGGTCAGCGACCTGGCGGGCGAACCGCAGCTCGTGCGTGACCACCAGCATCGTCATGCCCGATGCCGCGACATCACGCATGACGGCGAGCACCTCCCCCACCAGTTCGGGGTCCAGCGCGCTGGTCGGCTCATCGAAGAGCATCACCCGTGGACGCATGGCCAAGGACCGCGCGATCGCGACCCGCTGCTGCTGTCCACCGGAGAGATGGAGGGGATACGCGTCCTTCCGCGCCATCATGTTCACCTGCTCCAGGGCGTCGAGCGCTCTCGCCCGCGCCTCGCCCTTCGACATCCCGGCCACCGTTCGCAGGCCGACGGTGATGTTCTCCAGGGCAGTCAGATGACCGAAGAGGTTGAAGTGCTGGAAGACCATGCCGACCTGACGGCGCTGGCGGGCCTGCTCCTTCTCTCCGGCCTCGTGGAGCCTTCCGTCCCGCCGAACGGCGCCCATGTAGTCGTCACCTATGCGGACGTAGCCCGCGTCGACGACCTCGAGATGGTTCACGCAGCGCAGCAGCGTGCTCTTTCCCGAGCCCGACGGCCCGATGAGGCACAGCACCTCGCCCTCGCGGACCTCGAGGTCGATGCCCCTGAGCACCTCCGTCCCGCCATAGTGCTTGTGTACGCCGGCGATCTCCACGAGGACGTCCTGTCGCCCGGTCATGCGCCCTCCTCCCCCGTCAGCGAGCGCTGTCGGGCGCCCCCCTTCCGCTTCTGCGCGAGATGTGCCTCGAGCCGGGACTGTGCGAACGTCGCCAGCCCGACCAGCACCAGATACCAGAACGACACCACGATCAGCAGCGGGATGACCGCGTAGTTCTGGCCGTAGATGCGCTGCGCGTTGGTCAGCAGGTCGCCGCCGCCGATGACGGCGACCATCGAGCTCGCCTTGAGCAACATGATGAACTGGTTGCCCACCGTGGGGATGATCACCCGGAACGTCTGCGGGTAGACGATCTTGCGCATCGCCGTCCGTCGCCGCATCCCGACGCTCAACGCCGCCTCCATCTGCCCCTCGGGCACGGACAGGACCCCGCCGCGGATGATCTCCGCCATGAACGCCGACTCGTGCAGGGCGAGACCGATGATCGACGCGGAGAACCCGGTGATGAGCTCGTTCGTGGCCACCGACCAGTCGATGATGCCGAGGTTCAGCCGAAACTCGGGGACGAACAGCGCGAGGTTGAAGCAGACCAGCAGCAACACCAGCAGCGGCAGTCCGCGGAAGAAGGCGACGTAGCCGCGCGCCACGGCGCGCAGGACCGGGTTCGAGGACATCCGCATCCCCGCCATGAGGAATCCGACGGCGACCGCGATGACCATGCTGAGGACACTCAGCTGGACTGTGACCCAGAGTCCCTCGAGGATCTTCGGCGAGAAGAGATAGCGCGCGAACACCCCCCATTGCAGTTTCGGATTTGTCGCCAGGGCGTATCCGATCCAGGCCAGCACGGCGACCACGATCACTGCTGTGACGTAGTGCTCTGGATGGCTCCGGCGGACGATGGTCGTGTCCGTCAGCGGGGTAGAGGTCGGTGACGGCGCTGCTGTCGTGGGCATCTCTCTCATTCGTCTCTCGTGGGTACGGGCTCCCGCGCGGTCGCACGGGAGCCCGGTCTGCGGATCAGCGGCCGCAGCTGCCGCACAGCTCCAGTTCGGGCAGCGGACGCTCGGTGGCCAGGTTGATACCGGGCTCGAGCAGCGCCAGCTCGCTGAGGTTCCACTTCTCGAGCACTTCCTGGTAGCTGCCGTCCTCGATCATCTTCTCCAATGCACCCTGGAACGCCTTGGCCAGGTCTTCGGACTCGTGGGCGACGATGATGCCGTTGTACACCTTCGGCATCAGCGGGCTGGCGAAGATCTTGACGGCGCCGTCGGTCTGCTTCTCCTGCCAGGCCCCGGTCGTCAGGTTGATGAAGCTCGCCTCGATGCGACCGGACTGCAGGGCCGTGTTCACCGCGGTGGCGTCGGGGAACTCGGTCGGCACCAGCCGCGGCTCACCGTGTTTCTCACAGTTGGCGGAGTACCGCTGCTCGTCGGTGATGTGGTCGGTGCCGCCATGCAGGCCGACCTTGACGCCGCAGAGCGACAGGGGGTTCTCGGAGACCTTGGCCGGGTTCTTCGCCAGGGTCAGCACGCCGCTGGTCGCGTAGGCGTTGTCGATGAACATGACCTGCTCCTGCCGCTCTGCCCGGTCGCTGATGCACTCCATCGCCGCCAAGTACTTGCCACCCTGCACCCCGGGGATGAGACCGTCGAAGGCGATCGACTCCTGCTCGACGGTCACGCCGAGCTTCTCGGCGATGCCCATCAGGAAGTCGTGGTTGTACCCGTCGATCTCGCCGTCCTCGTTCGTGAAGTCGCAGGGCGGGTAGTTGGCGTCGGTGGCGACGATGAGCTTCCCGCTCTCACGGACCGAATCCGGCAGCAGGGCGTGCAGCTCGGGCACTCCCGCGGGCGCGGGGGAAGCCGGGTTGCCGTCGCCGCCTGAGCAGCCGGCGATAAGCAGCATCGCCACCGCAGTCGCGGACGCGATGACGACACGAACGGAAGTTCTCATTTGCCTGCCTCTTCTTCTTGGATGGGGGTGCGGCCGACCGGCCGCGCCCGTGGGGTGTCCTCGCCCTGGACCGAGGCGAGGAACATCGC
>JBASAE010000141.1:0-3268 GCA_049654285.1 Microbacterium sp. | reverse complement strand
GTGCAAAGACGTGCACGATTCGAGGGTATGCAGAGAGGCTTCAGGGTGACGACGACGAGGAACGCGATCCGACGGGCCGCCATCGCCGGCGGCGGAATGGTCGGGCGGGTCCACCGCCAGGCACTCTCGATCCTCGGAGTCCCCCTCGTCGGCGTGCTGGGGTCCGACCCCGTCCGCGGCGAGGCGCTCGCGCACGAGTGGGGCGCGGAACGTTCCTTCGCCAGTATCGAGGACCTCGCCGCGTCCGACGTCGAGGTCGTGCACCTCTGCACCCCCACCGGCACCCACGCCGACTACGCCCGGCTGCTGATCGACGCGGGCAAGCATGTCGTCTGCGAGAAGCCGCTCGCCACCACTGCGGCCGACGCAGACGAGCTGACCGCCGCGGCGGCCCGGCAGGGCGTCATCACCGCCGTGCCCTTCGTCTACCGGTACTACTCCGCGGTCAGGGAGATCCGCACCCGCGTGCAGCACGGCGACCTCGGCCCGATCACCCTGCTGCACGGCTCCTACCTGCAGGACTGGCTGCTCGACCCGCTCGCGTCCAACTGGCGTGTGGACGCGGCCACCGGCGGCGCCTCACGGGCGTTCGCCGACATCGGCTCGCACTGGTGCGACCTGATCGAGTGGATCACCGGCGAGCGGTTCGCCGCGCTGGTCGCGCAGCTGTCCACCTCGGTGCCGGAACGACCGGTCCCGAGCGGCCTGAGCTTCTCGGGTCCCGCCGCGGAGGACACCCGGCGCATGCGGGTCGACACCGAGGACATCGCGACCCTCATGCTGCGCACCGAACGGGGCGTGCCCGCGAACCTGACCGTCTCCCAGGTCTCCTCCGGCCGGAAGAACCGGCTGTGGTTCGAGATCGACGGCGCCTCGGGCGCAGCGTCCTTCGACCACGAGAGTCCCGAGCAGGCCTGGTTCGGCGACGCGCACGGCGAGGTGAGCATCTTCGCGCGGGGATCCGGTCGGAGCCATCCCACCGACCGTCTGCCGAGCGGACATCCCCAGGGCTGGGACAGCGCCTTCACCTCGTTCATCGCAGACGTCTACACGGCGGTCGGCGGCGAGGCGCCGGAAGGCCTGCCCACCTTCGCGGACGGCGCACGCGCGGCGCGCCTGGTCGACGCCGTGCTCGCATCGGCCGCGGACGGACAGTGGAAGGAGATCGCAGGATGAAACTCGGATTCCTCACCGCCTGCATGGCGGATCGGTCGCTCCAGGAGGTGCTCTCCTGGGCGGGGAGCCACGACTTCGAGGCGCTCGAGGTCGGATGCTGGGAGGAGAACGACCCCTCGACCTACCACGCCCGCCACATCGACGTGCGCAGCCTCGACGCCGGCGAGGCCGCCCGTGTGAACGATGCGTTCGCGGCGGCCGGCGTGTCGATCTCGGCACTCGCGTACTACGAGAACAACCTCCACGGCGATCCGCGCGCCCGCGACCGCATCAACGAGCACCTCAGAGCGTGCATCCGTGCGGCCTCGCTGCTGAACGTCGACACGGTCGGGACCTTCATCGGACGTGACCTGACCGCGTCCGTCGCGGACAACCTGCGCGAGGGCGCGAAAGTGCTCCCCGACCTGGTCGGCTACGCCGCCGACCACGGCGTCACGCTGGTGATCGAGAACTGCCCGATGGAGGGCTGGGGCCCCGACGGCTACCCGGCCAACCTCGCGTACACCCCCGAGCTGTGGGACTGGATCATCGAGATGGGGTTCTCGCTGAACTTCGATCCCTCGCACCTCATGTGGCTCGGCATCGATCCGGTCGCCGCGCTCAAGGACTACGTGCCGCACGTGCGGCACGTCCAGGCGAAGGACGTCCAGATCGATCCGGCGGCACGCCAGCGGTACTCGGTCTTCGGCCGCACGGTCTCCCGCCGGGACGGCTGGGACACCGGCTGGTGGCGGTATCGCATCCCCGGGCTCGGGCAGGTGGACTGGCGCGGGGTCATCGACGCCCTATACGAGGGCGGCTTCGACGGCACCGTCTCGGTGGAGCACGAGGACCCCGTGTGGGGCGGCACGCCCGACCGCATCGAGACGGGGCTCCTGATCGCCCGTCGCACCCTCGACGCGCTTCGCGCCCCTCAGCCCTGAACAACCCGTACCCGTCCTGAACCAGACGACCCGACCCCTCACGAAAGGAGTATCCACATGAGACGCAACACCATCACCACAGCGGCGATCGGCACGATCACGGCCCTCGCCCTCCTCACCGGCTGTTCATCCGGCGGAGACGGAGGAGCGGAGGCGACCGGCAAGAAGCTCAGCGACGAGCAGGTCGCGGCCCTCGGCGACGTCACGCTCACGATCAGCTCGTGGGCGTCCGGAGGCCAGAAGGACGCGCTGGAGCGCGCGATCACGGCCTTCGAGAAGAAGTACGACAACGTCACGGTCGAGGCCTCGTACAAGTCGTTCGACGACTACGGCAAGACCATCGACCTCACGATGCAGAGCAACAGCGCCCCGGACATCGCGCAGTCCAACGCCGTCATGGCGCGCCGACTCACGGCGGGCAAGCTGATCCGCCCGCTCGACGAGTACGCCACCTCCTACTCCTGGGCCGACCGCTATCCCGCCGCGGTCAAGGGCATGCTGACGGTCAGCGAGGACGGCAAGATCTTCGGCACCGGCCACCAGTGGGGCGCGGCTCCCGGCGGCAACATCGTCGGCGTCTTCTACAACACGAAGATCCTCGCCGATCTCGGCCTCCCGGTGCCCTCCGACTACGACGCCTTCATCGCATCGATGGACGCCGCGAAGAAGGCCGGCGTGCAGCCGATCGTGATGGGGAACCTCGAGCAGTGGCCGGCCAACCACCTGCTCTCCGCGGTCCTCAACTACACCGCGGGCCCGAAGCAGGTGCAGGACTGGATCAACGGCGCCGGCGGCAGCTTCGCAGACGCCGGCTTCGTCGACGGCCTCTCGGAGCTGCAGAAGTGGATGAAGGCGGGATACATCTCACCCGACACCAACGGCATCAAGAACGACGACGGCAACGCCGCGTTCGTCAAGGGTGAGGGTCTCTACCAGATCACCGGGAACTGGAACACCGGGCTCTACGCCGACATGGGCGCGGACGCCGGCTATTTCGTGCTCCCCGCCCCGGCCGGCAAGGAGCCCGCCACCACCGGTGCGTTCGACGGCGCGCTGACGATCTCCGGCAAGTCGAAGCAGCCCGACCTGGCGGCACTGTTCCTCGACTTCTACACGGGTCAGGAGATGGCGGCGTCGAACCTCGAGGGCGGCTACCTGCCGTTCAGCCC
>JBASAE010000140.1:0-1699 GCA_049654285.1 Microbacterium sp. | reverse complement strand
GTGCCGGCGTCCGCGGTCGGGTGGGCCAGCGCCGCGGAGATCGACGAGGTCGGGATCATGCGCGCGCTGGGCCTCGCGGCGTCGAGGGCGATCCTGCGGATCGCCGGGGAGCGCGCCTCGGATGCCGGGACTCTGGTGATCCTGGACGGCAACCACGACTACGTCTCGGCGGTGCACCCGGGCAGGCTCGCGGTGCGGCCCGTGGTCAAGGCCGACCGTGACTGCGCGTCGGTCTCGGCCGCGTCGGTGATCGCCAAGGTCGCGCGGGACGCGGTGATGGAGGGGCTGCATCCGGAGCATCCCGCCTATCAGTGGGAGCGCAACAAGGGGTATGCGAGCGCGGAGCATCGTGCGGCGATCCGAGAGCACGGCCTGTCGGTGCACCACCGGTCGTCCTGGGCCATCGCGGATGCGCCCACCCTGTTCTGAATAGGATGGGTGATCATGGACGAGGATGCTTTCGACGACTACGACCGCGAGCTGGAGCTCGGGCTGTTCCGCGAGTACCGCGATGTGGTGTCGCAGTTTCAGTACGTCGTCGAGACGGAGCGCCGGTTCTATCTCGCCAATGAGGTGAACGTGGTCCGCCGGGACACCGAGCACGACTTCTACTTCGAGATCTCGATGAACGATGTCTGGGTGTGGGACATCTATCGCGCCGACCGGTTCGTCAAGGCGGTCCGGGTGCTGACGTTCAAGGACGTCAACGTCGAGGAGCTGCAGCGCCGCGAGTTCGAGCTGCCGGAGGAGCTCTCCCTCGACGGCAAGTGAGCCGTGGGCCATCACTGGTCCTCAACATTCTGGATTCCTGCCGACCTCTCCACTGATCCCGTGATCCTGCCGTCGCGGGCACTGCGCGAGCGGTCAGGCTGTCGTCATGGCAGCGAAAGACGACCTCGGCAGAGCCGGTGAAGAGCGCGCAGCCGCCTATCTGAGGGCGTGCGGCTACGAGATCCTCGATCGGAACTGGCGGTGCGCACAGGGGGAGATCGACATCGTCGCGACCCGCGCCGACGCGCTGGTGATCGTCGAGGTCAAGACCCGGCGCGGTGAGCGGTACGGCCATCCGTTCGAGGCCATCGACGAGCGCAAGCGCCGGAGGCTGTGGCGCCTGGCCTTCGCCTGGGCGAAGGAGCATCCCGCGGCGGGTGCGCGTCGTCGGCTTCGCGTCGATGCGATCGGGCTCACCGGAGCCGACCCGTCATCGGCCGTGGTCGAGCACCTGCGGGATCTGCGATGAGCACCGCGCGCACCTGGGCGGTGGCGTTGACGGGAGTGGACGGCCATCTCGTCGAGGTCGAGGCGGATGTGTCGAACCAGACACCGGAGTTCAAGATCATCGGCCTGCCCGACAAGTCGCTCGGCGAGGCCGCCCAGCGCGTGCGCAACGCCTGCGCGAACGCCGGCCTGGACCTGCCCCGTCGCCGTCTCACGGTGAACCTCTCGCCGGCGAGCCTTCCCAAGCACGGGTCGAGCTTCGATCTCGCGATCGCGATGGCGTCCCTCGCCGCGGAGGGTGCGCTGTCGCATCGGAGCATCCGGCAGACGGTGCACATCGGCGAGCTGGGTCTCGACGGGCGACTCCGGCCCGTCGCCGGCGTGCTGCCCGCGGTGTTCGCGGCGGCGCGGGCGGGGTTCGATCGGGTCATCGTGCCGGAGGCGAACGCCGAGGAGGCGCGGCTGGTGAGCGGCGTCGAGG
>JBASAE010000139.1:0-1890 GCA_049654285.1 Microbacterium sp. | reverse complement strand
CCCGGCGTCCCGGCGAAGACGACCCGGCCCGCACCGGCCCCCGGTCGTCGAGCGAGACCGACGCAGCCGGCGCCCACCCCCGGTCGTCGAGCGAGGCCGGCGCAGCCGGCCGAGACGAGATGCGCCGCGCCCGCGTCATCCTCTCATCGGCCGACCGGGCCGAGCTGCTCGAGACCGCCGACGAGAGCCTGGGTACGCTCTCGAAACTGATCACCGACCTGCTCGACGTGAGCCGGGTCGAGGCCGGCGTGCTGGCGGTGTCGCTCGGGTCGGTGGACGCGTCGGGGGCGGTGGTCTCCGCCCTGGACGAGCTCGGCCTCGGACCGGACGACATCGAGCTCGGGCTGGACTCCGCGCTTCCCCCGCTGCACGCGGACGCCGTACTGCTGCAGCGGGTGCTGGTGAACGTGCTCGCCAATGCGCACCGGCACGCGCCGGACGGCACCCGCGTGCGGGTCGCCACCAGCCGCCTGGGCGCGATCGCCGAGATCCGCGTCATCGACCGCGGGGTGGGCGTGCCGCCCGAGCGGCAGAGGACCATGTTCGCCCCGTTCCAGCGAGAGGGCGACAGCGACAACACCGCGGGACTCGGGCTCGGACTCGCGCTGTCGCGCGGGTTCATGACGGGCATGGGCGGTACTCTGACCCCCGAGGACACCCCCGGAGGAGGGCTTACCATGGTGATCGCGCTGCCCGTGGCATCCGGTTCGGATCCGTCATGAAGCTGCTCATCGCCGACGACGACCCACAGCTGGTGCGCGCGCTGCGGATCACCCTCGCCGCGCACGGCTACGAGGTGGTCGCCGCGGCGGACGGAGCGGCCGCGATCCAGCTCGCCGCGCAGGCGCATCCCGACCTCGTGCTGCTCGACCTCGGCATGCCGCGGCTCGACGGAGTGCAGGTGATCCAGGCGCTGCGCGGCTGGACGACGGTGCCGATCCTGGTGGTCTCCGGCCGTACCGGGTCGGCGGACAAGGTGGACGCCCTGGATGCAGGGGCCGACGACTACGTCACCAAGCCGTTCCAGATCGACGAACTGCTGGCACGATTGCGCGCCCTGTCGCGGCGTGCCGGCGCCGGTACCGGTGAGGTGTCGGTGGCGTTCGGCGACGTCGTGGTCGACCTCGCCGCCAAGGCGGTGCTGCGCGGCGGCACGCACGTGCACCTCACCCCGACCGAATGGCGCATGCTGGAACAGCTGGTGCGGCATCCCGGCGCCCTGGTGACCCGGCAGGAGCTGTTGCGGGAGCTGTGGGGCACCGAACAGGTGGCCGACACCGGGTACCTGCGGCTGTACATGTCGCAGCTGCGCCGCAAGCTCGAGTCCGATCCCGCGAATCCGGTCCACCTGCTCACCGAGCAGGGCATGGGCTACCGTCTGGTCGTCTGAGGCGGCTCCGCGCCGGTGCGCCCCGCCCGGGAGCGGGCGATCACGATGCCGCGCTGGGATGTCGGGAACCGGTCGAGCATGGCACGCAGCTCTTCGGCGTCCACGTCGGCTCCGAACGCCTCGGCGCCGGGCTCGAGCATGATCCCGGAGGCCAGCGGGCCCGCCACGACCGGGTCGAATCCCAGCGCGTCGACGAGCCGCGACACGGCGTCGAGATCGGAGGGGTCGTCGCCGGCGATCGCGATCGCCTTGCGATCGGGCGCCCCCGCAGGGCGTGCGTCATCCTCCAGGTCGTGATAGCCCATGTGGCTCAGCCCCTTGACGACCCGCGACCCGGCGAGGAACCGCTGCACGGTCTCGCTCGTCGAGGTGCGCGGATCGTCGAGCTCGGGCCGGACGCCGTCCGAGCCCCACCAGTAGTTCATCGCGTCGATCACGAGCCTGCCGCTCAACGCGTCGACGGGCAGGGTGCGGTGCCTGCCGAGCGGAAGCGCGAGGAT
>JBASAE010000138.1:0-5029 GCA_049654285.1 Microbacterium sp. | reverse complement strand
GACCATCCCGGCCTTCAGCTCGACCGGCTCGCGGTAGCTGTTCAGCCGCGAGATGATCGGCCGCTCGTGCAGGCCGAGACCGAGGCCGTGGCAGAACTGCAGGCCGAAGGCCGAGAGCTCGTCGTCGAAGCCGAGCGACTCGGCCGTGGGGAAGAGGGAGGCGATCTCGTCGGAGCCCACGCCCGGCTTGATCGCCGCGATCGCGTTGTCCATCCATTCGCGGGCACGGCTGTACGCCGCCTTCTGCGGTCCGGTCGCGCGCCCGACGCTGAACGTGCGGTAGTAGCAGGTGCGGTAGCCGTTGAAGGAGTGGATGATGTCGAAGAACGCCTGATCGCCCGGGCGGATGATGCGATCCGTGAAGTTGTGCGGGTGCGGGTTGCACCGCTCGCCCGAGATCGCGTTGATCGCCTCGACCTGGTCCGAGCCGTACTCGTACAGCTTCTTCGCGGCCAGGGCGACGATCTCGTTCTCGCGCACCCCGGGCTTGAGCGCCTCGACGATGTCGGTGTAGACGCCGTCGACCATCGCCGCGGCCTGGTTCATGAGCATGATCTCGTCGGCGCTCTTGATCTCCCGCGCGTCGAGCATGTGCTGCTGCGCATCGACGATGGTGAACCCCTGGCGCTGCATCTCGAACAGGAACGGTGGTTCGACGATGTCGATGCCGATCGGCGAGTCCTGCAGGCCCAGGTCGGTGAGGATGCCCCTCAGCTGGGTGACAGCGTCGACCATGAGCCCCGCGGTGGGGGCCACAGCTCCGCGGAAGCCCAGGAACCCGGGGTGGTTGTGGTCGTGCTTGAGCCAGGGCGAGTAGAGCTGGTGGTGCTTCACCGCCGAGCCGAAGTCCCACAGGTGCGGCTCGCCGCCGCGGGTGAGCAGCGCGTACCTGATCATCTTGTCGCCGAGCGCGCCGCCGACCCAGGACTGGGTGGTGTAGCGGATGTTGTAGAAGTCGAAGAGCAGGAACGCCCCGCACTCGCTCGCCTCCAGCGCGGCCTGCGCCCGCCGGAGCCGGTAGTCGCGGAGCCGGTCGAAGTCGACGCGGGTCTCGTAGTCGACGCCGAGCAAGCCCGGGGTGAGCAGCGGGCGGGGTGGGGTCTTGTCGGTCATCGGTACCCGTCTCCTCGTGACATGGATGGATAAGCACATGATAGCAATCGTTTGCATCCTGGAGAAAGCGGAGAGAAGTCGATGCCGGACTCGCCGGCAGCGATCAGTGTTCGAAGATCTCCGGATGCCGCGCCAGCTCGAGGCGGCTGCGGCGGATGTGGCTGGCCAGCGCGCGATCGGCCTCTTCCTCGTCGCGGCGACGCAGCGCGTGCACGATGAGGTGGTGATCGTGGTGCACGCTGCGGTCCCCGCCAGCCGCGAGCAGGCGGGTCGCGGCGCGCCGGTAGTGCTGCGTGCGGTTCCACAGGCTCAGGGTCGAGCTGCCGAGCACCCGGGTCTTCTGGTGTTCGAGGGGCGAGAGGTGGAACTCCCGGTCCAGCTGCAGGAAGCGATCGACGTCATCGGTGCGCTCCATCTCGTCGGCCAATGCGGCGAGGGCATCGACGTCGTCGTCCGACAGGAGCGGCACATTCATCCGCAACAGCAACGGTTCGAGACGTTCGCGGATCAGGTACATCTCCTGGCACTCGGCCGGGCTGAGCCACGCGACGCGCGCGCCCTTGTTGGCGACGAAGGTGATCAGGCCCTCGGCATCGAGGATCCGCAGCGCCTCCCGGACGGGAAAGCGGCTGGCGCCGAGGCTCTCGGCGATCTCATCCTGACGGATGCGCTCGCCCGGCGTGTAGATGCCCGCGAGGATCGCCTCGCGCAGCGTGGCTGCGATCTTCGTGCCGGTGTCGCCGTGGTCGCTACGGGGCATTGTCTGTCTGCTTTCAGAGCGCGGGGTGCGCCGGATGCCAGAGTACGCGGGATGCGTCCGACTCGTAGGCTTTTCCCTCGGGGAAGCTGACCAGTTCGAACTGCAGTCCCCAGGGGCTGCGGAAGTAGATCCAGCGTTGTCCCTGGGCCGACTGCGCGCTCGCGGTGGGGGTGCCCATCACTTCGACGCCCTTGTCGCGCAGATACGCGACCGCGGTGTCGAGGTCGTCGACGTAGAAGGCGATGTGGTGGCCGCCGATGTCGCTGTTGCGCGGCTGAGGGGCCTGCCCGTCGGCGGACTGGTAGAGGAAGACCTCGAAGTTCGCGCCGTGCCCCAGGCGGTAGAAGCGGATCTCGCTGATGGTCGTGCGGGGATGCACGCCCAGATGCGACCGCATCCAGTCGTCATCCGCCTGCTTCGACCCGAGGGTGTAGACGAGATCGCATCCGAGGATGTCGACGAGGAAATGATGCGCCTCGTCGAGATCGGGAACGGTGAAGCCGATGTGGTCGGTGCCGCGGATTCCGGGGAGGCCCCGATGGTCGTCGTTCATGAATCTTCCTCTCAACTGACTTGATTGTAGCCAATCTGGTGGTGATATGTCCCATATAGTGGGATTTTCCAGAGGATTAACCTAGTATTGTTGCCAATCAAGAATCACGCGTGAGGAGATGGCACAGATGCCGAAGAAGACGCGGTTGCAGACCGGGGTCGATTGGTTCGAGCTGTCGACGACCCCCGACGATTGGGCGGCCGCCGATCCTGCGCTGCTGGGCAGCATGCTGGCGCAGCTGCACCTGATCCGCGCTTTCGAGGAGACGGTGCTCGAGCTCGCCGGCGAAGGGCTCGTGCACGGTCCGGCACACTCCAGCATCGGTCAGGAGGGCGGTGCGGTCGGTTCGATCATCGGACTGCGCACGTCGGATGCGGTCAACGGGTCGCATCGGGGGCACCACCAGTTCCTCGCGAAGGCCCTCACCCACGTCAGCGGCGGGCGCATCGACCCGTCGCTCCCCGTCGGCGACGCCGTGCAGACCGTGCTGCAGCGCACGCTGGCAGAGATCCTCGGACTCGCACAGGGCTACTGCCGCGGGCGGGGCGGGTCGATGCATCTGCAGTGGTTCGAGGCGGGTGCGCTGGGCACCAACGCGATCGTCGGCGGCGGTGCCCCGATGGCGGCGGGCAATGCCTGGGCGCAGAAGCACAGCGGCACCAGTGACCTGACCGTGAACTACTTCGGCGACGGCGCCTCGCAGATCGGCTCCGTCCTCGAGGCGATGAACCTCGCCGCGGCCTGGCGGCTGCCGGTCTGCTTCTTCATCGAGAACAACCTGTACGCGGTCTCGACCCGCGCCGACGAGATCACCGCCGACCCGCGGTTCTCGGTGCGCGGGCAGGGCTTCGGCATCCCCTCCTGGCGCGTCGACGGGATGGATCCCCTCGCCGTGCACCTGGCGATGGAGGAGGCGGCTGCGCGGATGCGCGCAGGCGAAGGACCGGTCATCATCGAGGCCGAGGTGTACCGCTTCTTCCACCAGAACGGCTCGTACCCCGGCAGCGCCTTCGGCTACCGCAGCAAGGAGGAGGAGGCCGCCTGGCGCGCACGCGACCCCCTCGACCTCGTCGCCGCCAAGATGATCGATCGCGAGCTGATCGACGCGGACGGCGTCGCCGCTCTGCGTGGGCACGTGCAGGAGGCGATGCGTTCGGCGGTCGAACAGCTCGTCGAACCCGACCCCGAGAACCCCGGCAAGCGCCGCATCCGCCCCGAACTGTGGCCCGACACCGGGTTCGTGAACGTCGGCGTGCGCGGCGACGCCTCCGAGCTCGACGGCCTGCCGGCCCAGCCCGCAGACGGCGAGACGCGTGCGGTGAAGTTCATCGACGCCGTCGCCCAGGTGATGGACCGCCGGATGGGGGAGGACCCCCGCATCGTCGTGCTCGGCGAGGACGTGCATCGGCTGAACGGCGGCACGAACGGTGCCACGAAAGGACTGGCGAAGAAGTACGGCGAGGAACGGGTCATCGGCACCCCCATCAGCGAGAACGCGTTCACCGGTCTTGCAGGCGGGCTTGCGCTGGACGGCAGGTTCCGCCCGGTCGTCGAGTTCATGTATCCCGACTTCATGTGGGTCGCCGCCGACCAGGTCTTCAACCAGATCGGCAAGGCGCGGCACATGTTCGGCGGCGACAACCCGGTGCCGCTCGTGCTGCGCACCAAGGTGGCGATGGGGTCGGGCTACGGTTCCCAGCACCTGATGGACCCGGCGGGGATCTTCGCGACCAGTCCCGGGTGGCGCATCGTCGCCGCCTCCACCCCCGCCGACTACGTCGGCCTCATGAACGCCGCGCTCACCCTGCAGGACCCGGTGCTGGTGATCGAGCACGTCGACCTTTACGGCACCGCCGGCGAGGTGCCCACGGGAGACCTCGACTACATCATCCCGCCCGGTTCTGCCGCAGTCGTCCGCGAGGGCGCCGAGGTCACCGTCCTCAGCTACCTCAGCATGGTCGGGCACGCCAGGGAGGCGATCGTGCAGGTCGGCGTCGACGCGGAGCTCATCGATCTGCGCTGGCTCGACCGCGCCTCGATCGACTGGGAGACGGTCGGTCGCAGCATCCGCAAGACGGGCGCGGTGCTCATCGTCGAACAGGGCGCGCAGGGCACGTCCTACGGGGCATGGCTGGCCGATGAGATCCAGCGGCGCTTCTTCGACTGGCTCGACCAGCCGGTGGCCAGGGTGACCGGACAGGAGGCCTCCCCGAGCATCTCCCGCGTGCTGGAGCGCGCGGCCATCGCGCGGACCGAAGAGATCGTCACGGCCCTAGAGCTCGTGCGCGCCGGATTCGGAGGCTGACATGGCACAGATCATCCGCATGCCCGAGGTCCTCGCCGGGGCCGCCGAGGCGGCGATCCAGTCCTGGCTGATCGCGCCGGGGGAGACGATCGCCGTCGGACAGCCCCTGGCCGAGATCGAGACCGACAAGGCGGTCGTGGAGTTCGAGTCCGAGACCGCGGGGATCGCAGGGCGCCTGCTCGCGGCGGAGGGGGAGAGCATCCGCGTCGGCGAGCCGATCCTGGTGCTCACCTCCGAGAGCGAGGATGCCGCAGCGATCGATGCGGCGCTCGCCGCCGAGGGGATCGCGGTCTCCGCG
>JBASAE010000137.1:0-1797 GCA_049654285.1 Microbacterium sp. | reverse complement strand
GCGGATACATCCCCGAGCGCCGCACGAAGCACACCGCGATCACGCTGCCCGAGGACGGTACCTACGCGCTGCCGAAGAAGGGCTCCGGCACGCAGGAGATCGCCACGACCATGGCGTTCGTGCGACTTCTGAAGGACCTGCTCCGTGCCAAGGACTTCGGCAACCGCATCGTGCCGATCATCCCCGACGAGGCGCGCACGTTCGGCATCGACGCGTACTTCCCGACCGCGAAGATCTACAACCCGAACGGGCAGCAGTACACCTCGGTCGACCGCGAGCTGCTGTTGGCCTACAAGGAGAGCCCGCAGGGCCAGATCGTGCACGTCGGCATCAACGAGGCAGGGGCCGTCGCAGCCTTCACCGCCGCGGGCACCTCGTACTCGACGCAGGGCGAGCCGCTGATCCCCATCTACATCTTCTATTCGATGTTCGGCTACCAGCGCACCGGCGACGCGCTGTGGGCCGCCGGCGACCAGATGGCGCGCGGGTTCGTGATCGGCGCCACCGCCGGCCGCACCACGCTGACCGGAGAGGGCCTGCAGCACGCCGACGGCCACTCCCCGCTGCTGGCTTCCACCAACCCGGCGACGGTCGCGTACGACCCGGCCTACGGTTACGAGATCGCGCACATCGTACGGTCCGGCCTGGAGCGGATGTACGGCGGTCAGCACGAGCATCCCGACGTCATGTACTACCTCACGGTCTACAACGAGCCGCTCGTGCAGCCCGCCGAGCCCGAGGACGTCGACGTGGACGGCATCGTCCGCGGCATCCACCGCATCGCCGAGGGAACCGGCGACGGCCCCAAGGCACAGCTCTTCGCCTCGGGCGTCGGCGTGCCGTGGGCGCTGGAGGCCCAGGCGCTGCTGCGCGACGACTGGAACGTGAACGCCGACGTGTGGTCGGTGACCTCGTGGAGCGAACTGCGTGTCGACGGCCTGGCGGCCGACGAGCACAACTTCCTGCACCCCGAGGAGGAGCCGCGGACCGCGTACCTGACGCAGAAGCTGCAGGGCGTCGAAGGCCCCGTGGTCGCCGTCAGCGACTTCATGCACGCCGTGCAGGACCAGATCCGCCCGTGGGTGCCGAACCGCTACTACACGCTGGGCGCGGACGGCTTCGGCTTCTCCGACACCCGCGCCGCCGCCCGTCGGTTCTTCAAGATCGACGGCCCGTCCATGGCGGTGCGCGCGCTCCAGGCGCTCGCCGACGAGGGCCGGATCGACCGCTCGGTCATCGCTCAGGCCATCGCGAAGTACGACCTGTACAACGTGAACGCCGGCGCCAGCGGGAATGCGGGCGGCGAGAGCTGAGAACCAGTGAGCAAGACTCCTACGCCGACCGTCGACAAGGCCGCGACGCTCGCCTGGCTGCGCCGGATATCCGGTGATCTCGCCACCGCGACCATCACGCGCCTTGAGGAGTCACTGCCCTGGTACGCCGACATGCCGCCGGCCCGACGCTCCTCCGTCGGGCTGGTGGCGCAGGCCGGCATCACCTCGTTCATCCAGTGGTACGAGGACCCGACCTCGACACCCTGGATCGGTGCGGACTTCTTCGCAGCCGCTCCCCGCGAGCTGCTGCGCAGCGTGAGCCTGCAGCAGACCCTGCAGCTGATCAGGGTCACGGTGGACGTCACCGAGGAGCGCGTCGCCGGCAAGGACGGACACCTGCACGAGGCGATCCTGCTGTACTCCCGGGACGTCGCGTTCGCCGCGGCGGACGTGTACGCCAGGGCCGCGGAGTCCCGAGGGCTGTGGGATGCCCGCCTCGAGGCCCTCGTCGTCGACTCGATCC
>JBASAE010000136.1:0-8206 GCA_049654285.1 Microbacterium sp. | reverse complement strand
GTGTACGAGGGCACCCCGGTCGCCGACGTCGAGAAGGCCTTCGGCCCGCTCGGTCTGCCGATGGGGCCGTTCCAGCTCATCGACCTGGTCGGCTGGAAGGTCGCCGCCCACGTGCAGGACACGATGGTGGCCCACTTCCCGGAGCGGTTCTACGCCAACGAGAACTTCCATGCGCTCGCCGACCTCGGCCAGGTGGTGGAGAAGGACAAGGGCGGCCGTGTGACCGGGTTCACGAAGGAGGCGGCGAAGATCGTCGCCCAGGCGGCAGGCAACTCCCCCGCCTCCGCGGAGACGATCCTGCGCCGTGTGCAGGACGGGCTCGCGCAGGAGATCCGTCTGATGCTCGACGAGGGCGTGGTGCCCGAGGTCGAGGACATCGACCTGTGCCTGATCCTCGGCGCGGGCTGGCCGTTCATCGACGGCGGCGCCTCGCCGTACCTCGACCGGGAGGGCGCGTCCGAGCGCGTGTTCGGCGGCACCTTCCACACCCCGCCGATCCACGGCATCGCGGGCTGATCCCGCTGGGCCCCGGGGCCGTTCCTTCCGGAGCGGCCCCGGGCTCGCCTCTCAGCCCGGGACGATCATCGCCAGCGCCCCCGGCCGTATCGTGACGCGGAACGGCCCCTCGCCGACCCGCTCGCCGTCGACGTAGGCGACGACGCCCGCGCCCTCGACATGCACGGATGCGGCCTGCCGAGCCGTCACCTCGGCGCGATCCAGATGTCGTCCCTGCAGCAGCAGCGGGAAGAGCCGCAGCAGACGACGCCTCGTCAGCGGCACGACGTGCACCACGTCGAGCAGGCCGTCATCCGGCAGCGCACCGGGATGGATCCGCATCCCCCCGCCGTAGCTCGCGGTGTTCGCGACGGCCAGCAGCGTTCCGGGCTGCCCCACCGGCGTCGCGTCGTCGAGGGAGGCACGGAACGCGAGCGGGCGAAGCGAGATCAGCTCGCGCAGCAGCGCGACGTAGTACCGGGCGGCACCGCGCGGCCACCGCAGGGTGTTCGTGCGTTCGCTCACGCGCGCATCGAAGCCGAAGGCCGCGACGGTGAGGAACGGCATCCTCCGCTCCGCGCCGTGGATCTCGGCGACATCGATCCGTCGGGTCTGCGCCGTGCGCAGCGCCAACACGGCCTCGGCCGGGTCGGCAGACAGCCCGAGGGCGCGGGCCAGATCGTTCCCGGTGCCCGCCGGCACCAGAGCGATCGGGACGTCGGCATCGAGCACCTCGGCGAGGATGCCGGAGAGCGTGCCGTCTCCTCCGACGACGACCACGGGACGCGGAGCCCGCATCAGCGCGTCCCGCATCCGCCGTCGGGCGTCCTCGGTGTCGATGCCGGCGATCTGCTCCACCACGAAGCCTGCGCCGTCGAGCTCCCGGCGAACGGCGTCACCTGCATCGTGTGCCCGCCCTCGCCCCGCCGCCGGGTTGACGAGCAGGATGACGGCGTCCGAGCCGTCCTGCGGCTCAGGATGCATCCCGCAAGCCTACCGGCGTCCCTGACGCGGCGAGCGGAGCGGCTATGGTGTGAACATGTTCGGTTCGGAGCTCACGCCGAAGGCGGAACAGACCCGCGCCCGCATCCGCGATGCGGCGATCGCCTCCTTCGTCGAGGTCGGCTATCCGGACACCACGATCCGTCTGATCGCGAAGGAGGCGGGCGTCTCGGTCGGCAACGCCTACTACTACTTCCCCTCCAAGCAGCACCTCGTGCAGGAGCTCTACGGGCAGGTGCAGCAGGATCATGCGCGGGCCGCCGTCCCGCTGCTGGAGGGCACGCCCGGGCTCATCGATCGGTTGCGGATCGTGTTCGAGACGGGGCTCGCGACCCTGCAGCCGTATCGGCGCGTCGCGCCGGGGTTCCTCAGCGAGATGATCGCCCCGGACTCCCCCGTCAACCCGCTGTCCCGCGAGTCGTCGGCGGCACGTGAGATGACCGTCGGTCTGTTCCGGCGCGCGGTGTCCGGCGCGGCGCATCGCCTTCCTGACGACGTCGCGGAGCGGATGCCCGATGCGCTGTTCGTCGCCTACCTCGGCCTCACGCTGCGCTGGACCTACGACGACACCGAGGACCAGCGGCAGACCCGACGTCTGCTGGACACCGCCCTCACGCTCCTCGGCGTCGCCCTGCCCGTCGTGCGTCTGCCGGGTGTCCACGGCATCGCCCGCGATCTGCTCGACCAGATCGCCGAGGTACGGGCCTGAGCGCCTCGGAGGGCCCGGCTCAGCGTCCGGGAGCCTCGTGCAGCGGCAGTTCGATCGCGCCGGTCTCTCCGGCGTTGCGCGCCACCGGGATCCGCTTGCCGAGCACCTGGGCGACGACGTCCTGAGCGATCTTCGATGCCGTGAGCCCGGCGTCCTCGAGGATCTGCTCGCGAGTCGCGTGGTCGATGAACTCGTCGGGGACGCCGAGCTCCTCCAGCGCGGTGTCCACACCGGCCTCACGGAGCACCTGCCGCACGCGAGTGCCGATCCCGCCGACGCGGATGCCGTCCTCCATCGTGATCACCAGGCGGTGCTGCTTCGCGAGCTCGACGATCGACGGCTGCACGGGGATCGCCCAGCGCGGATCGATCACGGTCGCGCCGATCCCTTGGGCGCGAAGTCGCCGAGCGACGTCGAGCGCCAGCGCTGCGAACGGGCCGATGCCGATCAGCAGCACGTCCTCGGTGTCGTCGCGGACGAGCACGTCGACGCCGTCGTCCAGTCTTTCAATCGCGGGGATGTCCTCCGTCACGGCGCCCTTGGGATAGCGGATCACGGTCGGGGCGTCGTCGATCAGCACGGCCTCCTCGAGCGTCTCACGCAGCCGGGCGCCGTCCCGCGGAGCGGCGATGCGGATGTGCGGGACGATCTGCAACATCGCGAGGTCCCAGATGCCGTGGTGGCTCGGCCCGTCCGGTCCTGTCACCCCGGCACGGTCGAGCACGAAAGTCACGCCGGCCTTGTGCAGCCCGACGTCCATCAGCACCTGATCGAGCGCCCGTCCCATGAAGGTCGCGTAGATCGCGACGACGGGATGCAGGCCGCCATAGGCCAGCCCCGCCGCGGAGGCGACGGCATGCTGCTCGGCGATGCCCACGTCGTACACCCGATCCGGATAGCGCTCGGCGAAGGGGGCGAGGCCCGTCGGACGCAGCATCGCGGCGGTCATGGCGATCACGTTCTCGTGGTCCGCGCCGATCTCGACCAGGGCGTCGGAGAACACGTCCGTCCACCCCCGCGAGGACGACGAGGACAGCGAGCCGCCCGTCCTCGGATCTATGCGGCCGACGGAATGGAACTGATCGGCTTCGTCGTCGAGGGCGGGCTGATACCCCTTGCCCTTCTCGGTGATGACGTGCACGATGACCGGCGCGCCGAAGCCCTTCGCGAGCTGGAGCGTCTCGAGGAGCACCGGGATGTCATGGCCGTCGACCGGGCCGAGGTACTTGATGTCGAGATTGGAATACAACGCCGCATTGTCTGTGAAACGCGACAGGAAGCCGTGTGTGCCGCCGCGCACACCGCGGAACAGTGCCCGGCCGAGGGGGCCGAAGGCACGGAACAGCCGATCCGACCGCCGATGCAGGTCCCGATAGGCGGCAGCCGTGCGCACCCGGTTCAGGTACCGCGACATACCGCCGATGGTCGGCGCGTAGGAACGCCCGTTGTCGTTGACGACGATCACCAGGTTGCGGTTGTTGTCGTCGGAGATGTTGTTCAGCGCCTCCCAGGTCATCCCGCCCGTCAGCGCGCCGTCGCCGACCACCGCGACCACATGACGGTCGGCCCGGCCGGTCGCGGTCAAGGCGCGGGACACCCCGTCGGCCCAGCTCAGCGAGCTCGAGGCGTGGGAGGACTCCACCACGTCATGAGGGCTCTCCGAGCGTTGCGGATATCCTGCGAGCCCACCGCGCGACCGCAGCGCGGAGAAGTCCTGACGGCCGGTGAGCAGCTTGTGCACGTAGGACTGATGTCCGGTGTCGAAGATGATCGGGTCATCGGGCGAGGAGAAGACCCGGTGCAGCGCGATGGTCAGCTCGACGACGCCGAGATTCGGTCCCAGATGCCCGCCGGTACGCGCCACGTTCTCGATCAGGAAAGTGCGGATCTCACCGGCCAGTTGCTTCAGCTCCGCTGCGGAGAGCGCGTCGAGGTCGCGAGGCCCGGAGATGCTCGGCAGGATCGGCATCAGTTCCCCTTTCCGCACGCCATCGCGCACCCTGTCAGTCTATCGATCGGTCTGGACGTCGGCCGGGAACGACGAGGGGGCCGGACCCCGAAGGATCCGGCCCCCTCGTCCCTTGCTCAGACCAGCGAGCGCAGCACGTACTGCAGGATGCCGCCGTTGCGGTAGTAGTCCGCCTCACCCGGGGTGTCGATGCGCACCACGGCGTCGAACTCGACGGGCTGCTTGCCCTCGGCCGAGAACTCGCTCGGCGTCGCGGTGACCTTGACCGTCTTCGGGGTGGTGCCGTCGTTCAGCGCGGTCAGCCCCGAGATCGCGATGATCTCGGTGCCGTCCAGGCCCAGCGTCTCCCAGGACTCGCCCTCGGGGAACTGCAGCGGGACGACGCCCATGCCGATGAGGTTGGAGCGGTGGATGCGCTCGAAGCTCTCGGCGATGACCGCCTTGACGCCCAGCAGCGTGGTGCCCTTGGCGGCCCAGTCGCGCGAGGAGCCCGAGCCGTACTCCTTGCCGCCGAACACCACCAGGGGGATGCCCTGCTCCTGGTAGTTCATGCTGGCGTCGTAGATGTACGCCTGCGGACCCCCGGGCTGCGTGAAGTCGCGCGTGAAGCCGCCCTCGATCTGCTGACCGTCGTTGACGGCCTTGACCATCGCGTTCTTCAGGCGGATGTTCGCGAACGTCCCGCGGATCATCACCTCGTGGTTGCCGCGACGGGAGCCGAAGGAGTTGAAGTCCTTGCGCTCCACGCCGTGCTCGGTGAGGTACTGCGCGGCCGGGGTGCCGGGCTTGATGGCGCCGGCGGGCGAGATGTGGTCGGTGGTCACCGAGTCGCCGAGCGTCGCCATCACGCGGGCGCCCTCGATGTCGGCGACCGGGGTCAGCTCCATCGTCATGCCGTCGAAGTACGGCGCCTTGCGCACGTAGGTCGAGTCCTCGTCCCACTCGAAGATCGGGCCGGTCGGCGTCGGCAGCCCGGTCCAGCGCTCGTCGCCGTCGAACACGGTCGCGTACTGCTTGATGAACTGGTCGCGCGAGATCGACGAGTCGATGATCTCCTGGACCTCCGAAGACGAGGGCCAGATGTCCTTGAGGAACACGTCATTGCCCGCCGTGTCCTGGCCGAGCGCGTCGTTGTCGAAGTCGAAGTGCATCGACCCCGCCAGCGCGTAGGCCACGACCAGGGGCGGCGAGGCGAGGTAGTTCATCTTCACGTCGGGGCTGATCCGGCCCTCGAAGTTGCGGTTGCCGGAGAGCACCGCGGTCACGGCGAGGTCGTGCTCGTTGACGGCGGCCGAGACCTCGTCGATGAGCGGACCCGAGTTGCCGATGCAGACCGTGCAGCCGTATCCGACGGTGTAGAAGCCGAGACCCTCGAGGTCCTTGTTCAGACCCGACTTCTCGTAGTAGTCGGTGACGACCTTCGAGCCCGGGGCGAGCGTGGTCTTCACCCACGGCTTCTGCTTCAGGCCTTTCGCGAGCGCCTTGCGCGCGATCAGGCCCGCCGCGACCATGACGGACGGGTTCGACGTGTTGGTGCACGACGTGATGGCCGCGAGCGTCACGGCCCCGTTGTCGAGGACGTAGCTCTCGCCGGCCGGTGTCGTGATCGGCACGGGCTTGGAGGCGTTGGCGGGGGCGCCGCTGTTGATGTGCACCGGGCGGGTGGTCACCGTCTCCTCGCCGGGGACCTGGCCGGGGTCCGACGCGGGGAACGAGTGCTTCGACTCGAGGTCGGCGAGCTCGTCCGAGGTCGACGGGGTCGCGTAGTTCAGGATGTCCTTCTCGAACTGCTCCTTGGCCTCGGAGAGGAGGATGCGGTCCTGCGGACGCTTCGGACCGGCGATCGACGGGACCACCGTGCCGAGGTCGAGCTCCATGTACTCGCTGAACACGGGCTCCCGGTCCGCGTCGTGCCAGAGGCCCTGCTCCTTCGAGTAGGCCTCGACGAGCGCGACCGCCTGCTCTGTCCGTCCGGTCAGGCGCAGGTAGTCGAGGGTGACGTCGTCGACCGGGAAGATCGCGGCGGTCGAGCCGAACTCGGGCGACATGTTGCCGATCGTGGCGCGGTTGGCGAGCGGCACCGATGCGACGCCGGCGCCGTAGAACTCGACGAACTTGCCGACCACGCCGTGCTTGCGGAGCATGTCGGTGATCGTGAGCACGACGTCGGTCGCGGTCACACCGGCGGGGATGCTGCCGGTGAGCTTGAAGCCCACGACCCGCGGGATGAGCATGGACACCGGCTGCCCGAGCATCGCGGCCTCCGCCTCGATGCCGCCGACGCCCCAGCCCAGCACGCCGAGGCCGTTGACCATCGTGGTGTGGGAGTCGGTGCCGACCAGGGTGTCGGGGTAGGCGCGCAGCACACCGTCGACGGTGCGGTCGTAGACGACCTTCGCCAGGTGCTCGATGTTCACCTGGTGCACGATGCCGGTCCCCGGCGGCACGACCTTGAAGTCGTCGAAGGCCGTCTGGCCCCAACGCAGGAACTGGTAGCGCTCGCCGTTGCGCTCGTACTCGATCTCGACGTTGCGCTGCAGGGCGTTCTCCGCACCGAACAGGTCGGCGATGACCGAGTGGTCGATCACCATCTCGGCCGGGGAGAGGGGGTTGATCTTGCTGGGGTCGCCGCCGAGCGCGGTGACCGCCTCGCGCATGGTCGCGAGGTCGACGATGCAGGGCACGCCGGTGAAGTCCTGCATCAGCACCCGGGCCGGCGTGAACTGGATCTCGGTGTTCGGCTCGGCGGTGGCGTCCCAGGAGCCGAGGGCCTCGATCTGCGCCTTGGTCACGTTGGCGCCGTCCTCGGTGCGCAAGAGGTTCTCGAGCAGCACCTTGAGGCTGAACGGGAGCTTCTCATGGCCGGCGACGGTGTCGATCCGGAAGATCTCGTAGTCGGTGCTGCCGACCGTCAGGGTGCTCTTCGCACCGAAGCTGTTCACCGTGGACACGGATCGTCTCCTTCTGATCGGATGGAAGCGTCAGGCGACTCCATCTTGCTCGCCGCCGAAGCGTGCTGGCTAGCAAGGCAGACCTAACCAGTCTGCGCCGCCGCGGCCTCCGGCGAAAGGCACAATTTATCTTGATGTCAAGATAAATCTAGCATGCGGGAGGCGGACAGGCTCACGACGCGCGAGGTGAGAGCCGACGGGCCACGATCCAGGTCACAGCCAGCAGGGCGGCGAACAACGGCAGTCCCATCACGAGCTTGACCGTGCCGAGCATCGCGACGTCACCCGCGAAGTAGAACGGCAGCTGCACGCCGAGCCGCACCAGGAAGAGCCCGGCCCAGCCGACGGTCAGCCAGCCGAACGCCCGGCGCCTGCGGGCGTCGTCCCGCCAGGCGAGCCCCTCACCGGTGAGGAAGCCGGTCACCACGCCGATCAGCGGCCAGCGCACCAGTGCGGACACGAGGAACGCCGTGCCGTAGGCGATGTTGGTGATGAACCCGAGGACGAACTGGTCCTCGGCGCGCCCGGTGAACAGCGGGAGCCCGGCGGCGATCACCGCGGCGATCAGTCCGGAGAGCGCCGCGACCGGCGGCGACTTCCGCGCCAGGCGGATGAGCGTGAACACGGCGGCGATGCCGACCGACAAGCCGAGCGAGAGCAGCAGGTTCCTGGTGGCCGTGTATGCGACGACGAACGCGAGCACGGGCAGCACGGACTCCGCGACGCCGCGCCATCCGCCGATCACCTGCCAGACGATCCGGCCGGTCGGCTCCTCGGAGTCGGGGTCGATCCCCGCTCGCCGCGCCGCCGAGCTCAGTGCCTGGCCGACGACCTCGGCCGGTCGCGGCTCTTCGGGCTGTGGCTCGGCGGGCCCCCCTGGCGTCTCGCTCACGCGGTGCCCGGTGTCTGCGGCATCTTCAGCGGAATGAGGTCACGGGGCGGCATCGGCGTCGCGCCCCGCACCACGACGATCGAGCGGAAGAGGTCCTCGACCTGCTCGGCCGCAGCCGGATCGGACGCCGCGTCCCCGCCGATCACGCCGCGCAGGAACCAGCGCGGGCCGTCGACGCCGACGAAGCG
>JBASAE010000135.1:0-4055 GCA_049654285.1 Microbacterium sp. | reverse complement strand
CGGACAGGTTCGCCAGCCAGCGGGCGGGCGTGGTCGTGCCGACGACGCCGGACGCGGGGCGGGCGATCATCACGGCCTGGACGGCGATCCACACCGCCATCGCCCCGAGGCCGCTCAGCGCCATCGGCAGGACGAGCCCGGTGGGATCCGCCGCCGCCGCGAGCAGGCCGTTGCCGACGAGCACGGTCACCGCGCCCGCCAGCAGCAGAGGGCCCGTGCCCAGCACGTCGGCGACCACCCCGAACGGGATCGCGCAGACGCCGGCGGGCACGGCCATCGCCGCGAGGATCAGGCCGATCTCCCCCGGGGCCCCACCCATCAGCGCCGCGTGGGGGCCGATCAGCGGACGCAGCATCGAGTACTGCGTCCAGTAGGAGAAGACGACGCCGTAGAACACCAGCACCGAACCGCGCCCGGTCATGCGAACGGGTTCCCGGTGCGCGTCGCGGAGTGCGGGTCGGACGCCGTCCGACTGGTCCGCGAGGCCGACGCCATCCGGCTATTCCGCGAGGCCGTAGTACCGCAGGAAGCCGCGGATCACGGCGGCGGCGCGATCCGGGAACTCGACGTGCGCCAGGTGCTTGCCGGCTCCGAAGACGTGCAGCTCGGTCCGCGGGTTCGGAGCCGCCATCCTCCGGTAGAGGTCGACGCCGAGCGAGTACGGCGCGGAGGCGTCGCGGTAGGCCCACATCACCAGCGTCGGCTGGGTGAGGGCGCCGCTCTCGATCTCTTGCATGGTGGCGTCGCGCACGACGTCGACGTCGGGGCGGAACACCTCCCGCTCCAGGTCGATGACCCGCTGCACCGCCTCGACCGTCATCGGGCGGTCGGGGTGCTGCGGCGGCACGGCGTCGCGCCACGCGGCCTTGCGGTCGAGGTATTCGCGGGCGTAGCGGCTCTCCGGGTCGGAGAAGACGTTCTCGAGGTTCTTGCGCACCTGCGCCGCGTCGGGCAGCACGATCTCCTCGCTGAAGTACCGGTCCTTCGGCAGGTTCGGGTCGATCGGCGGCAGGGTGTTCGAGTCGATGAGCACCGCGGCGCGGACGCCGTCCGCGTCGTCGATCGCCAGGCGCGCGGCGGGCAGGGCGCCGCGCGAGTTGCCGACCACGATGTAGTCGTGGAGGTCCAGCGCACGGACGAACGCCGCGGCGTGCTCGATCGTCGCGGCCATCGTGTAGCCCTCGTCGTCGGCGGGCCCGTCGGTGGCCCCCGCGCCGAGCTTGTCGAAGGCGACGACGTGGAAGTCCGTCGCGAGCTCGGCGAAGAGGGGCTCCCAGTCGTCGACCGCGATGCTCAGGCGGTAGTCGAAGCCGCCTCCGTGGATGAGCAGGATCGTCGGACCGGTCCCCGCCTCGTAGTACTGGGTCCGGATTCCGTCGACGTCGACGTACCGGGGTTCGCCCATGCGCATGTCTGGCTGCCGCCTTTCTCGTGAGTCGGGTATCAGAGGACCGTGGCGAGGAACGCGCGGGTCCGTTCGTGCCGCGGGTCGCGGAAGACCTGCTGCGGCGGACCCTCCTCGATGACCGCGCCGCCGTCCATGAACACCACCCGATCGGCCGCCTCGCGGGCGAAGCCGATCTCGTGGGTCACGACGACCATCGTCATCCCGGTCGCGGCGAGCTGCTTCATCGCGTCGAGCACCTCGCCGACCAGCTCGGGGTCCAGGGCCGAGGTCGGCTCGTCGAAGAGCATCAGCTTCGGGTCCATGGCCGAGGCGCGGGCGATCGCGACCCGCTGCTGCTGTCCGCCCGAGAGCTGGGCCGGGTACTCGTTCTCCTTCTCGGCGAGACCCACCTGAGCGAGCAGCTCGCGAGCGCGGGCGACGGCGGCCCGACGCGTCTCGCCGCGGACCAGGATCGGCGCCTCGATGATGTTCTCCAGGACGGTCATGTGCGGGAAGAGGTTGAAGCCCTGGAACACCATGCCGATCTCCTGGCGCTGCCGTGCGGCGTGCGCGGCGGTCGACTCGTGCAGCCGGCCACCGCGCTGCACGTAGCCCACGAGCTGGTCGTCGACGTAGAGCTGGCCGCCGTCGATGCGCTCCAGGTGGTTGATGCAGCGCAGCAGGGTCGACTTCCCGGATCCGGAGGGACCGATGATGCACACCACCTCGCCGCGTTCGACGCACAGGTCCACGCCGCGCAGGACCTCGTTCTCGCCGAAGCTCTTGCGCACGCCGTCGGCCAGCACCATCGGCGCGTCGGGGCGGCGGAGGGGCGCCGGTTCATCCCGACGGCCGAGCAGCCGGTCCCACGGTCTCGTCATCATGTCAGCTCCTGGGTGGGTACGGCGGCGGTCACGGCCGACGGGTCGGCGTGCCGCCGGCGGCTGCGGCGCGGGCGCTCCCAGGCGCCCTTCGCATAGTGCCGCTCGACGAAGTGCTGGATCAGGCTGAGGACGCCGGTCGCGATCAGATACCAGAAGCACGCGACGGTCAGCAGCGGGATCTGCAGCAGGTTGCGGGAGTAGATCCCCTGGATCGTGGTGAGCAGCTCGGGCAGGGCGATGACCAGGACGAGGGAGGTCGTCTTCAGCATCCCGATGAACTGGTTGCCGGTGGCCGGCACGATGATGCGCATCGCCTGCGGGAGGATGATGCGGCGGAAGATCTGGAACGGCCTCATGCCCAGCGCCGTGCCGGCGTCGACCTGGCCGCGGCCGACGGCGAGCACCCCGCCGCGGAAGATCTCGCAGAAGTAGGCGGCCTCGCTGAGGCCGAGGCCGAGGATCGCGGCGGTGAACTGGCCGATCAGGACGTTCGTGTCGAAGGTGATGAACGTGGGCCCGAACGGGATCCCGATGCCGACGACGGGGAACACCGCGGCGAGGAAGTACCAGAACAGCAGCTGAACGAGCAGGGGGATGCCGCGGAAGACGTAGATGAACGCGATGCTCAGCGAGGACAGCACCGGGTTCGCCGACGTGCGCATCAGCGCCAGCACGATGCCCAGCACGATGCCGACGGCCATCGCGACGATGGTGAGGAGCACGGTCATCCGCAGCCCCTCGAGGATCGCGGGCGCGAACAGGTACTCCGCGACGACGTCCCACTTCATGTTCTCTGCGGTGATGAACCCCTGGACGACGGGGAGCAGGAAGAGCACGATGACCGCCGCGGCGATCCAGCGACCCCAGTACCTGCGGGGGACGATCTCGAGCTGAGCGACGTGCGAGGGCGCTCGTGTGCCGGCGGTCGCCGGCTGCGCGCTTGCCACCACGGGTGCCTCCTTTCAGGTGCGGGGGCGCCGCACGACGGCGGCGCCCCCGCGGGGTCAGTCGAGTCCGGTGATCTTCGGGTCTTCGAGGGCGACCTCGGCGGTGTTCCACTTCTCGAGCGCCTTGAGGTAGCTGCCGTCGGCGATGATCGCCTTCATCGCGGCGTGGAGTGCCTCGGCGAGCTCCTTGTTGCCCTTCTTCATGGGCATGCCCATGTTCGCGGAGGGGATGAAGGGGCCGACCTGCTCGACCTCGCCGGGGAGCTGCTGCACCTGGTACGCGCCGGCGATCTGGTCGATCAGCGAGGCGTCGACGCGGCCGGTCAGCATCGCGGAGCGGGCGTCGGGCGAGCTGGCGAAGATCTGCATGTCGATCGGGTCCTTGCCCTTGCCGACGCAGTTCTCCTCGGAGGCCTTCTCGATGCGCTCGTTGTTGACCGAGCCCTGCAGCGTGGCGATCGACTTCCCGCACATCTCCTCCAGCGAGGTGACGTCGGCGGGGTTGCCCGCCTTGACCATGAGGCGCACGCCCGACTGGATGTAGTCGACGAAGGTGACCTGCTGCTGGCGCTCCTCGGTATCGTTCATCGCCGTGATCCCGATGTCGAACCGGCCGGACTCGATCCCCGGGATGATCGAGCTGAAGCTGACGTTGGTGAACTCGAAGTCGACGTCGAGCACCGTGCCGAGGGCCTCGGCGATGTCGGCGCTGATGCCGACGACGGTCTTGTTGTCGGTGTCGTAGAACTGCTGCGGCGGAAGGTCGATCTGCGCGGCGACGGTGATCTTGCCCGCCTTCCGGATGCTCTCCGGCAGCATCTCGTGGAGCTCGTTCGC
>JBASAE010000134.1:0-3533 GCA_049654285.1 Microbacterium sp. | reverse complement strand
GCACGGCGATGAGCTGGTCGTGGCCGAGGCGATGACCCTCCCCGTGCCGGAGGGGCTGACGCCGGTCGAGGCCGCCGCCCTCCCGGAGGGACTGGCCACCGCCTGGTGGAACCTCGTCCGGCTCGGCCGTCTCGGGGACGGCGAGCGCGTGCTCGTGCCCGCGGCGAACTCGGGGATGGGGCATCTCATCGTGCAGGCCGCGCTGGCACGCGGCGCGGAGGTGATCGCGGGCACCCGCGGGGACCGTTGGCACGCACGGCTCAGCGAGCTCGGGGCCGTGCCCGTCGCGACCGACGCCGCGGATGCCGGGGAGCGGCTGCAGCGGGCTGCGCCCGGCGGCGTGGACGTCATCGTCGACCTCGTCGGCGCGGCGAACGCGCCGCTGTACACCTCGGCACTGCGCCGCGACGGACGCTGGCTGAGCGTCGGCATCCTCGGCGGGACCGACATCGAGCTCTCGCTGCGCGATGTCATCCGGCAGCGGTGGACCGTCACCGGCAGCTCCATCCGCAGTCTGTCCGCGGCCGAGAAGCGCATCGCGATCGCCGGGGTGCGCGCCGACCTGTGGCCCGCGGTCGCCCTCGACCGGATCCGGCCGCACATCCATCGCATCGTGCCCGCAGACCGGCGCGATGAGGCCTTCGCCGTCATGGAGGACGGCGGATTCTTCGGAAAGATCGTCCTGGAGAGGAACATCTGATGACCGGTGACCCCATCGGACTCGCCGTCGGCTACGACCCGGCCCTGACCGTCCGCGAGATGGCGCAGCAGCAGAGGACCGCGGAGGAGGCGGGCTTCACCACCGCGTTCTTCTCGGAGACGCTGTTCACGAACCGCGACTCGGTCAGCGCGCTCACGGCGTTCGCCTACGAGACCTCGCGCATGACGCTGGGGACGACGCAGGTCGTCCGCCTGCGGAGCCCGTTGGTGATGGCCCAGACGGCCGCGTCCCTGGACGAGATCAGCGGAGGGCGGGTCGCGCTGTCGCTCGGGGCGTTCACGCAGAAGCACGCGCTGCGCAACGGGCGTCCGCTCACGGATCCCGTGGCGACGCTGCGCGAGTACGTGGCGGTGATCCGACGCCTCCTCGCCGGCGAGACGGTGACCTTCCACGGCGAGGCGGTCGTGATGGAGGACGCCGCGCTGAACTTCACCCCGCTCCGCGCGGACATCCCCATCTGGATCGCCGCGGCGAGCCGGCGCGGGCTGCTCAACGCCGGTGCGATCGGCGACGGCGTGCTGCTCGACGCCGGTGCGTCGCCCGAGTACGCGGCGAACGCCGTCGCCCTGCTCCGGCAGGGGGCGGAGGAGGCGGGCCGTGACCCCGAGGGGCTGATGGTCGCGCAGTTGCTGAACACCTCGATCGACCACGACGAGGAGGAGGCGCTTGAGGCGGTCCGCTGGGAGGTCGCGAGCAAGTTCACCTTCCGGTCCACCCCGCGGGCGAAGCTCTCGGTCGGAGAGCCGGTGATCGACCGTGCGGATCTGCCCCGGTTCGAGGAGGCGCTCGCGCGCGGCGGCAAGGCGGGGCTCGCACGGATCATCCCGGACAGCTACGTACGCGGCCTGACTCTGCCGGGGACGCCGGACCAGGTGCGTCGGCGCGTGCAGGAGTACCGCGACGCCGGCGTCACGCTGCCGCTGGTCCGCCCGGCCCGTGCGGAGCAGCTGCCGCTTCTGATCGAGACGTTCTCCACGGCCCGGACCTGATCGGAGGCCGTCCGGCCTGCGGGGCGGCAGCCGGCGATGAGCGAGAATGGGGTCATGACCGTGACCCTGCTCGGAGCCGCCGACATCCGCCGGCTCGCCGCCGAACTCGACGTCACCCCGACGAAGAGGCTCGGGCAGAACTTCGTCGTCGACGCCAACACGGTGCGCAAGATCGTGCATGCCGCGGGCGTACGGGCGGGGGAGCGGGTCATCGAGGTCGGCCCGGGCCTGGGGTCGCTGACCCTGGCGATCCTGGAGACCGGGGCGTCCGTCACGGCCGTCGAGATCGACCACCGGCTCGCCGAGCGACTGCCGCAGACCGCCCGCGAGCAGGGGGTGCCCGACGGCGCGCTCACGGTGGTGGACGCCGACGCGCTGCGCGTGACCGAGCTGCCCGGCGATCCGACCGTGCTGGTCGCCAACCTCCCGTACAACGTGTCGGTGCCGGTGCTGCTGCATCTTCTCGAGACGTTCCCCGCGATCGCCCGCGGCGTCGTGATGGTGCAGGCCGAGGTGGCGGAGCGGCTGGCGGCGAAGCCCGGGTCGAAGGTCTACGGCGCTCCGAGCGTCAAGGCCGCGTGGTACGGACCGTGGAACCTGCGCGGGACCGTGTCCCGACAGGTGTTCTGGCCGGTGCCGAACGTCGACAGCCTCCTGGTCGGCTTCGAGAGGGACGCCCTTCCGCGGGGCACGGAGGAGGAGCGACGTCGCACGTTCGGGATCGTGGACGCCGCGTTCAACCAGCGTCGCAAGATGCTCCGACAGGCGCTCTCCGCGCTGTTCGGCGGCTCCGCCGGGGCATCCGCGGTGCTGGAGTCGGCAGGAGTGGCCCCGACCGCGCGGGGCGAGGATCTCACGGTCGACGACTACCACCGCATCGCCCTCACCGCAGGGCGCTCGACGCCCGTCGAGCCGATAGCCTGACAGCATGAACGACTCCCGCCCGCACCGCTCCTCCATCCCGGAGGTCCACCGTCCGTACACCGCCGACGAAGGGCGGTACGGACGCTTCGAGTACCGTCAGGTCGGCGCCTCGGGCCTGTTCCTGCCGCCGATCTCGCTCGGCCTGTGGTGGAACTTCGGCGACAACATCCCGATGGACAACCAGCGCGCCCTGCTGCGCCACGCATTCGACAGCGGCATCACCCACTTCGACCTCGCGAACAACTACGGCCCGCCCTACGGCTCCGCCGAGAAGAACTTCGGTCGCATCCTCGCCGAGGACCTCCGCCCGTACCGCGATGAGCTGATCATCTCGTCGAAGGCCGGTTGGGACATGTGGCCCGGGCCGTACGGCGACTTCGCCAGCCGCAAGTACCTGCTGGCGAGCGCGGAGCAGTCGCTCACGCGCATGGGGCTGGACTACGTGGACATCTTCTATTCGCACCGCGTCGATCCGGTCACGCCGATCGAGGAGACGGTGGGGGCCCTCGACACGCTGGTCCGGCAGGGCAAGGCGCTGTACGTCGGAATCTCCTCGTACTCCGCCGCACGCACCGAGGCGGCGGTCGCCGTCGCCCGGGAGCTCGGCACGCCCCTGGTCATCCACCAGCCCTCGTACTCGATCCTGAACCGCTGGATCGAGGACGGGCTCACCGACACCCTGCGTCAGACCGGGCTCGGCGCGATCGCGTTCACCCCTCTCGCGCAGGGGCTGCTGACCGGGAAGTACCTGGCCGACGGCACCGCCGAACGGGCGCAGCAGCGCGGTTCGCTGTCGGAGCGCCCGCTGCCGGACGAGACCCTCGCCGTGCTGCGCGGGCTGAACGACATCGCCGCCGCTCGGGGGCAGTCGCTCGCGCAGCTCGCCGTGCAGTGGACGC
>JBASAE010000133.1:0-3406 GCA_049654285.1 Microbacterium sp. | reverse complement strand
GCTGGCGGGTGCGCGCGGCGCTGCCGAGGCGGGCGGCCACGTGATCCGGGTCGTGGTCGTCGACGATCAGCCGCTGGAGCGCACCGGTCTCGCCCTCATCCTGGACTCCGCCGACGGCATCGAGGTGATCGGCGAGGCCGGCACCGGTGAACAGGCGATCGCGCTGGTCACCCGCAGCGGACCCGATGTGGTGCTGATGGACGTGCGGATGCCCGGGATCTCGGGCATCGAGGCCACCCGGGCGATCACGGCTGCGCAGTCCGGGACCCGGGTGCTGGTGCTGACCACGTTCGACCTGGACGAGTACGCCTTCGGCAGCCTGCGCGCCGGGGCGAGCGGCTTCCTGTTGAAGAGCACGAAGCCGGAGGCGCTCGTCGAGGCGGTCCGCACCGTGGCGTCCGGCGCCGCCGTCGTCGCGCCCCGGCTGACCGCGGCGCTGATCGACCATTTCCTCGACGTCGTGCCCGAGGCGCCCGCGGACCGCGGGGTGCTGGACGGACTGAGCCCGCGCGAGTGCGATGTGTTCGGCGGCATCGTCCGGGGACTCACGAACCCCGAGATCGCCGCCGAGCTGTACCTGGCCGAGTCGACCGTGAAATCGCATGTCAACGCGATCTTCGCCAAACTGCACCTGCGCGACCGGGTCCAGGCGGTGATCCTCGGCCACGAGCTCGGTCTGCACCGCTGACGGGTCCGGCCGCGTCAGCTGCGGCGTCGCCGCAGCGCACGGCGCGAGCCGAATCCGCCGGCGATCAGCGAGGCGATCAGCGAGGCGACGCCGGACGTGACCGTGACCGCGACACCCTGCGTCTCGCCGCGGAGGGCGAGGACGACCGCGAAGACGCCCGCGGCGACCAACGCCGCCGAACCCCCGAGTGTGTACGGAGCCGAGCCGCGCTGTGCGGCACGCCAGGCGTCGTCGTCGCGCAGCGAGGCGACAGTGCGATAGCCGAGCAGGTGGTTGCGGGGGAACCGTCCACGCAGGCACAACCAGCCCCACCAGGCGCCGAGCACCCCCACCAGCACGGCGATCACCGGTCCGACGACGAGCATGAGGACTCCTCTCCGGTTCACACGTTACGGAGGTGAGGGACGACGGGGCACCACCCCTGGGTGGAGCCCATCGTGCAGGGCCTCTTGACCGCGGTGTCGGACGGCGGTTGGCTGAGGGCATGGACTCCACTCCCGCGGCGTGGCGCGCCGCTGACGACTTCCTCGCCGCGACCCTGGTCGGCGACGACCCCGCCCTCACCGCGGCGCTTGTCGCGCAACGCGCCGCAGGGCTGCCGGCGATCGAGGTCGCGCCGGTCGCCGGCAAGCTGCTGAACCTGCTGGTGCGGATGAGCGGCGCTCGCCGCGTGCTCGAGATCGGAACCCTGGGCGGCTATTCGACGATCTGGATGGCCCGGGCGGTCGGCGATGGCGGCCGGGTCGTCACGATCGAGGCCGAGGCCGCGCATGCCGAGGTGGCCCGGGCCAGCATCGACGCCGCGGGTGTGGGCGACCGCGTCGACATCCGCACCGGCCGGGCCTCAGACGTGCTGCCGACGCTCGTCGGCGGCTTCGACCTGGTCTTCATCGACGCCGACAAAGAGTCCAACACCGTCTACCTCGACTGGGCGGCGAGGCTCGGGCATCCCGGCACGGTCGTCGTCGTCGACAACATCGGCCGCGACGGCGAGATCGTCAACGCCGACAGCACCGATCCGCGGGTGATCGGCACGGTCGACGGACTGCGGATGCTGGGGGAGGACCCGCGCTTCGACGCCACCGCCCTGCAGACCGTCGGGCTGAAGGGCTGGGACGGGGTCGCGATCGCCCTCGTCGTCTGATCGAGTCGTCGCTCCTCAGCACGGACGCAGGGCGGATGCCCGGTTGCAGGGCCGTCCGGCCGCGTGTCGCCCTGCAGATGTCGCATCGCCCTGCAGGCGTCGGGCGGCGGACAGGGCATCAGGGGAACGGATGCCAGACGGCTAGACTGAACCGCGGATCGACGTCGCTCCACCACCCATTCCTCCCTGAACAAGGAGCACACCCGTGGCATTGATCGAGGCAGTAGGCGCCCGCGAGATCCTGGACTCGCGCGGAAACCCGACCGTCGAGGTGGAGGTGCTCCTCGATGACGGCATCGTGCAGCGTGCCGCCGTCCCCTCCGGTGCGTCCACCGGCGCCTTCGAGGCGTACGAGCTGCGGGACGGCGACAAGAGCCGGTACGGCGGCAAGGGCGTCCTGAAGGCCGTCGAGGCGGTCATCGACGAGCTCGGACCCGCGATCGAGGGCGTCGAGGCCAGCGAGCAGCGCGTCATCGACGAGATCCTGATCGACGTCGACGGCACCCCGAACAAGGGCCGCGTGGGGGCGAACGCGATCCTCGGAGTGAGCCTCGCGGTCGCCAAGGCCGCCGCCGACTCGGCCGACCTGCCGCTGTTCCGCTACCTGGGCGGCCCGAACGCGCACCTGCTGCCCGTCCCGCTGTTCAACGTCATCAACGGCGGCGAGCACGCCGACAACGGCATCGACATGCAGGAGTTCTTCCTCGCCCCGATCGGCGCCGACACTTTCTCCGACGCGCTGCGCTGGGGCACGGAGGTGTACCACGTGCTCAAGGGCGAGCTGAAGGCGGCGGGCTTCGCGACCGGTCTCGGCGACGAGGGCGGCTTCGCCCCCGACCTGCCCAGCAACCGCGAGGGACTGGACTTCCTGGTCACGGCGATCGAGAAGGCCGGCTTCACCCCGGGCACGGACATCGCGCTCGGTCTCGACGTGGCCGCCACCGAGTTCTTCAAGGACGGTGTCTACCGTCTGGAGAACAAGGACTGGACCGCCGCCGAGCTCACCGACTACTACGTCGGCCTGGTGAACGACTTCCCGATCGTCACGATCGAGGACGCCCTCGCCGAAGACGACTGGGACAGCTGGAAGTCCCTCACCGAGGCGCTGGGCGGCAAGGTCCAGCTGGTCGGCGACGACCTGTTCGTGACCAACCCGGAGCGTCTGCAGAAGGGCATCGACCTGGGCACCGCGAACTCGCTGCTGGTCAAGGTGAACCAGATCGGCACGCTCTCCGAGACGCTGGACGCCATCAACCTGGCGCACCGCTCCGGCTATACCACGATGCTCTCGCACCGTTCGGGCGAGACCGAGGACACCACGATCGCCGACCTCGTCGTCGCCGTGAACTCGGGCCAGATCAAGAGCGGCGCGCCCGCTCGCAGCGAGCGGGTCGCGAAGTACAATCAGCTTCTGCGCATCGAGGAGGAGCTGGGCGACGCCGCGGTCTTCGCGGGGCGCTCGGCATTCCCGCGCTTCCGAGGCTGATCAGAGGTTCTCGGAGAAGCAAGACCTGGAACGAAGGGGGAGCCATGGCCAGAAGACCGGCTCCCCCTTCGGCTCCCCGGAAGCAGGA
>JBASAE010000132.1:0-4678 GCA_049654285.1 Microbacterium sp. | reverse complement strand
GTGAACACCCCGGCGTCCGCAAGCCGCTCCAGTGCGCGCTCCTTGAACCGGCGGATGTCGGCACCGCGATGGAACGCGACCGACGACGCCTCCTCGCCGTCGTACTGCAGGTAGACCTCGACACGCTCGCGGTGCGTGCGCAGGAACCGGACGAACTCGTCGTCGTTCGCGATGCGCAGGCCGTTGGAGTTCAGCAGGATGCGCACGATGGGCCGGGCCACCAGATGCTCGATCAGCTGCTCCAGCCACGGGTACAGGGTCGGCTCGCCGCCGGAGAGCATGAGCACGTCGATGCGGTCGTTCTCCCGGGACAGCTTGGCGTCGACGGATGCCAGGACCTCGGCCAGCGGGGCGACCGCGGCCTGGGCCGGGCTCGACTCGGCGAAGCAGGTCGGGCACTTCAGGTTGCAGTGGTCGGTGATGTCCTCCAGCAGGATGCAGGTGTGCTGGGTCTGCATCTCGGGCAGACCGTCCTCATAGGCCTGGGGCACCGGTGTGAAGTTGCCCGCGGTGTCGGGCGTGTGCACCTTGGTCGGCGCGGTCCACTGCTCCAGATACCGCAGGATCTCGGCGGACTCGTCGTACATCGTGGAGACGAGGCCGTGCTCCGGGCATCCGCGTTCGAGCCACACCGTGCCGTCGCGGTCGGCCAGCCAGCCCGACAGCCGGCGCACCTCGGCGAGCGGCTGGTCGGGCCTCTCCTCGTGGCAGCGCGGGCAGAACGCGTTCACGTAGCGGTGCACCCGATAGTCGCGCAACGGCATCCCCGAGCCTGCGGTCCGCTTCTTCTCCACCGTCTGCGCCATGGGTTCACCCTAACGGGAGGAGCGGACGGCACAGAGGAGGCTGTGGACGACTCCACGGTGCCGGAGTGTAAACTCGCCGGGTGCGTTATCTGAAGGTGACTGTCGGCGCGTCACGCGCCGGCGGCAGAGGCTGAGGGTCGGCCGGCGGCGGAACTCCCGTCACCGGCGCACGGTCATACCCGGCATCCGGGACCACCACCTCCTCACCTCCGCCGTCCGATTCGCGGGCGGCCCGCACCAGAAGGCATTCTCCATGCTCCCTCTCGACGAGCGCGCCATCCGCGCCTCCTTCATCAACGCCTCCCGCAAGGAGGCGGCATCGCTCACCCTGCCCGCCGACTTCGACGTGCTCGACTTCGACGTGCTCGACTTCCTCGGCTGGTTCGATCCCAAGATGCCCAAGCGGGCATACGTGGTCGCCGAGGTCGATGGACGTCCGGTGGGCGTCATCCTGCAGCGCACCGAACAGCGCACCCGCGCCAGGGCGCAGTGCTCCTGGTGCGACGACGTGACGCTGCGCAACGACGTGCAGTTCTTCGCCGCGCGCAAGGCCGGCGCCGCGGGACGCAACGGCGACACGGTCGGCACCCTGGTCTGCGAGAACTTCGGCTGCTCGGCCAACGTGCGCCGGCTGCCCCCGCTGGCGTACGAGGGCTACGACCGCGAGCTCGCCAGCCAGATGCGGATGCTGCGCCTGCGCGAGCACGTCTCGGCGTTCATCTCCGAGCTGGAATAGTCCGCCTGTTGCGACGTTGACTGCAGGTATGACCACACTGGGAATCATCGGAGCAGGGAACATCGGCAGCAGCGTCGCACGGGCGGCCGTGGCGGCGGGATACGACGTGGTGATCGCGAACTCGCGCGGGCCGGAGACGCTCGACGCACTGGTGGCCGAGTTCGGGCCTCGCGCGCGTGCGGCGACTGCGGCGGAGGCGGGGGCCGCCGGAGACGCCGTGGTGGTGGCCGTGCCGTTCCATGCGATCGATGACATCCCGGTCGAGCCGCTCGCGGGCAGGATCGTGCTCGACACGAACAACTACTACTACGAACGCGACGGCCACATCGACGCGCTCGACCGCGGCGAGACGACCACGTCGGAGATCGTGCAGCGCCACCTGCCGACATCGAAGGTGGCCAAGGCGTTCAGCCACATCATCGCGGCACAGATCGTCACCGACGGCACGCCGGCGGGCACCCCCGACCGGCGGGCGCTGGCGACCGCCGGTGACGACGCCGACGCGGTCGCGTTCGTCACCCGCCTGTACGACGACCTCGGCTTCGACACCGTGAACATCGGGTCCCTCGCCGAGTCGTGGCGTGTCGAGCGGGACCGTCCGGCCTACGTCGTGCGGCAGAACGCCGCGGAGCTCGAGGCCAACCTCGCGATCGCGAACCGCCTGCCCTGAGCGGGGTGTCGCGCGTTCACGTCGCGTTTCGTGCCGGGATCAGCGTGCTCTGGACACCCGGGGTCGCCGTTCTTCCCGCTCTTCCGTGCGTCTGGCGGGGCGGATTGCGACCTGAGCGGGGACAGGGGATGGCTGAGCGGGGCGGATCGCGACCTGGATGCCGGTGGTGGCGGCTACCGGGTCGGGCGGATCAGCCGGCGATCGTATGGACGTGCTCCCAGGCGGGGCCGGCGAGTCGCGCGGACAGGTCGGCGAAAGCGGTGAAGCTGCGCTCGCCTGGCCAGTCCGCGGGCAGCAGCTCGGCGGGAAGGCCGGGATCGACGTACGGGAGCACCCGCCAGCTGTCGATGAGGCGGGTGTAGGCGGCGAACGGCTCGTCGGGCAGGCCGCGGAGGGACTGCTGGAAGCGCAGATGCTCGGCGCGCAGTGCGTCGAGATCCCACCATGCGGCGACAGCCTCGGTGATGGGCGTCGCCGGGCGTGGGGCCGCCGTGAGGAACAGCGTCGAGTACTCGCGAGCACCGAGCTCGCCGAGCATCTCCTCGACTTCGGCCTCCAGGTGTCCGGGGCAGACCCAGAGCCCGGGCGCCACGGCCCCGGCACCGAGGAACTGCAGTCGCCGGCGCAGCTGATGACGCAGGTCGCGTCGCGACTCCGGCATCGTCGCCGAGACCAGGCACCAGGGATCGCCGGCCCGCATCCGCCGTACTTCGAAGATGCGCCGGTCGCCGCGCTCCAACATCCTGATCGCGGCCGGGTTCAGCGTGTACTCCGGGCCGCCGAGCAGCAGCCCCCGCTGCTTCAGGCGCGTGATCGCCGTGCGCGAGCGGGATGCCGGGATGCCGAGGTCCTCGGCGAGCCGCACCAGCGCGGCCGAGGTGATGCGCCCGTCGAGTCGTCGCAGATACAGCCCGATCGTGGTGCGCAGCAGCGAGGTCGTGCTGCCCGGCCGCGCGTCGATGTCATCGACCACGGCGACCTCGCCTTCGCCGATACCCCGAATTGTCGTCGACACCCCGGGGTATGGGCGTCCGTACGACGGGGGATCGACGACAGGGCGGGGTGTCGGCGAAGCCGGGGAGGGGGAGCGCATCATGCCAGGGCGTCCCGCACGGCGAGGATGCCGCGCAGGGTCTCGCCGTGCGAGGTGCTGAGCGGCGACAGGCCCAGGCGGATGCCGTCGGGGAACCGGAAGTCGGGGATGATCCCGTCGCCCCACAGCTCCTGCGTCACACGCTGGAAAGACGGATGCCCGATGGTGATGTGCCCGCCGCGTGCAGAGGCATCCCGCGTGCTCAGCAGCCGCACGTCGAGCGGGGCGAGCAGGGCATCGTAGGCGCGCACCGCGAAATCGGTCAGTGACACCGACTTCGCGCGCACGGCGTCGATCCCGGCATCCGCGATGAGATCGAGCATGCCCTGCATCCCCAGCATCGACATCACCGGGGGCGTGCCGCTGAGCAGCTGCCGGATGCCCGGGGTCGGCGCGTACTCCGGTCCCATCGCGAAGATGTCGGCGGCACTCCACCATCCGTGGATCGGCTGCCGGACCGCGTCCTGCAGCTCGGTGCGCACGTAGCCGAACGCGGGGGAGCCCGGGCCGCCGTTCAGGTACTTGTAGGTGCAGCCGACCGCGAGATCGACGCCCCAGTCGTCCAGCCGCATCGGCACGACCCCGACCGAGTGGCACAGATCCCACAGCATCAGCGCGCCGGCATCGTGCACCGCCGCCGTGATCGGCGCCATGTCGGCCAGCGCGCCGGAACGGTAGTCGACGTGGCTCAGCACGACCAGCGCGGTGCGTTCCGAGACGGTGGCGCGCACGTCGTCCACCGAGACCCCGGCGATCTCGTCGGGCTCGATCCAGCGCAGTGTCGTGCCGGTCTCGTCGGCGACACCGGCGGCGATGAAGCGGTCGGTGGGGAAGTTGCCCGCCTCGATCACGATCTCGCTGCGTCCCGGGCGGGCCGCGAGCGCCGCGCGGATCAGCTTGTACAGCATGACGCTCGTCGAGTCGGCGACGACGGTCTGGCCCGCCGCGGCTCCCAGCACGACCTCGGCGATCCGGTCGCCGAGGCGCATCGGCAGCTCCATCCATTGCTCGTCCCAGGAGCGGATGAGGCGCGTGCCCCAGTCTTCGCGGATGAACGCCGCGACCTTCTCGGGCAGGTCGCGCAGCGGACGACCCAGCGAGTTGCCGTCGAGATACGCGGTCACACCCGGGGCATCGGCGAAGGCCGCGAGGCGGTGTGCGAGCGGATCGGCGGCGTCGAGGGCGCGCGCCTCCGCGGTGAGGGCCTCTGCGTTGTCGGTCATGTCTGTCCTCCGGGGTCTTCGGTCAGCGGGAACCGGCGGGGTGAGCGCCGTGGGGGAGGGTTCTCCGGTGCGGAGGTGTCGGGGCCTGAGCTCGGCTCCCAGGGCCGGATGCCTCACACCGCGCCGATCTCGGTGCGCACGGTGTAGAGC
>JBASAE010000131.1:0-6363 GCA_049654285.1 Microbacterium sp. | reverse complement strand
GCTCGACGTCGGTCACGTCCGCGGGGGCGAACACGCCGCCGAGCTCAGCGGCGACCTCGGCGCCGGATGAGCTCGGCAGGTCGAGGATCGTGACGTGCGCGCCGGCGGCGGCCAGTCGCCGGGCCGTCGCGAGGCCGAGGCCGCTGGCACCGCCGGTGACGAGGGCTCCGGATCCGCTGATCTGCATCGTGTGTTCTCCTTCGAACGGCGGTTGCGACCGAGTTCCATGATACGTGACCCTGGGTCCGAAACCGATCCCCCGGGCCGGAACAGGAGGATGCTGGAGACATGGAACTGCATCGAAAGCGAGCCTACGACACCGCCGAACCGTCGGACGGCTTCCGGGTGCTCGTCGATCGCCTCTGGCCGCGGGGCGTCTCCAAGGAGCACGCGGCCATCGACCTCTGGGCGAAGGAGGTGGCGCCCAGCGCCGAGTTGCGCACGGCGCTGCACGCCGACCCCGAGGGATTCTGGCACGAGTTCACGGACCGGTACCGAGCCGAGCTGGCCGGCCCCGCGGCGGGGGCGCTCGCCGATCTCGTCGACCGGCTGCAGGGGCATCCGGTGGTGACCCTCGTCTACGCCGTGCACGACACGGCGCACAACAACGTCGTCGTCCTGGAGGACGTCCTGCGCGAGCGCCTGGGTTAGGTCGCGTTCCACAGATCGCGGTAGTAGGCCAGGCGCTCACGGTCGGGCTCGACCCCGTAGGCCTCGATCAGGGCGTCCTCCCAGCCCGGGCCGTAGTTCCACGCGGTGCTCATGGACGCCACGGCGATGTCGGCCCAGCGGTCGGCCGTGCCGAGCAGCGCGAGGTCGACGTGCGCGAGCCAGCGCCCGTCCTCGCCGATCAGGGTGTTCGGGCAGCAGGCGTCCCCATGGCTGACCACCCGACGGTCGATCGGCGGCGCCTCGCGCAACGCGTCCGGCACCCGGATTCCCCGGCGTTCGGCGTTCGCGATCCGCGCCGGCACCTCCCACGACCAGGGGCAGTCGGCCAGGGGCAGTGCATCATGCAGCGCCCGCAGTCCCTCGCCGACGGCCCGCACGGCGATCGCGGGCGCCTCGACCCAGCGTGCGGCGACCGCGCTCTCGCCGTCGATCGCCGCGGTGACCAGCCACTCGTGCGTGTCGTCCCGCCCGTGGTCGAGCACCCGCGGCACGTGCGCCCAGCGCGCCGCCCAGGCCATCCGCTCGGCCTCATCGCGCAGCGTGAACTCCTCGTTGCGCGGACCCCACTTGATGTAGAAGCGCTCTCCCCCGGCGGGCGTCGCGCGGAACGTGAGCCCGCCGTAGTCGTTGTCCCAGACGCACAGCAGCGACGCCCCGCGGGCGAGCTCGCGCACGCGGTCGGGCACCGGGACGACGTCTGCGGGGATGCTCATCCCTCCATCATCACCCGCCGAACGAGATCACGTCCTCCCCCGCTTCGCAACCCACTGTCGCGACCGAAGGGGCCGGCGTATCGTGCGCGGCATGGAGAACACGAAGGCCGGGCTCCTGGAGACGCTCGACACACGCGACATCGGCCGGTTCTACATCTACCTGGCGGTGCTGGCCACCATCGGCGGGTTCCTGTTCGGCTTCGACTCATCGAACATCGGCTCCGCGCTGGTCTTCCTGCCGTTCGAGCTCGGCCCGGTGGCCATCGGCATCATCGTCGGCGGCGCCTCGCTGGGCTCCTTCATCGGGGCGCTCGCCGCAGGACCGCTCACCGACAGGTTCGGCCGGAAGTCGCTGCTGCTGGCCGACTCGGCGCTCTTCGCGGTCGGCTCCCTCATCTCCGCGTTCGCGTTCGAGCCGGTCACCCTCACCATCGGGCGACTGATCATCGGCGTCGCGATCGGCGCGGACTCCGCGATCGCGACCGCCTACATCTCCGAGTTCGCACCGAAGCGACGGCGCGGATCGCTCGCCATCATCCAGCAGTGGATGATCACGATCGGCATCCTCGCCGCCTACGTGATCGCGATCATCGTGCTGGGGATCGCTCCGGGAGCCGCGAACACGGTGGGGTGGCGCATCATCCTGGGGATCGGGTTCATCCCCGCGATCATCTCGCTCGCGATGCGGGCACGGATGCCCGAGTCGCCGCGCTGGCTGCTCGAGAAGGGCAAGGAGGAGAAGGCGCTCAAGGCGTTCCGCACGCTGGGGCTGGAGGCGACCGAGGAGCAGGTCCGCGCGGAGGCCGCAGCGGTGCGCGCCGAGAAGGAGCGCGTCGTGGCCCGCACACAGTGGACCCGGCCGGTCAGACGTGCGCTGGTCATCGTGTGCGTGTTCTTCATCCTGCAGCAGATCACCGGCATCAACGTGGCGTTCTACTACGGGCCGCACCTGCTCGAACCGTACTTCACCGGCCCCGGCACCCCGGCCGTGCAGGCGGAGATCTTCGGCGTCATCGCCGCGGGCATCCTCGCCGTCGTGAACGTGGTCGCCACCTACTTCGCCTTCCGCTTCATCGACACCGTGGGACGGCGGCGGCTGGCCATCGGGGCCTATGCCGGCATGGCCGTGTTCCTGCTGATCGGGTCGTACGGCGCGTCCTTCCTGTCGGGCGTGCCGCAGCTGATCGTCATCATGGTCGGGTTCTCGCTCTTCATCGCCTGTTTCGCGATCGGCATCGGCGGCACCGGCTGGCTGCTGCAGGGCGAGGTGTTCCCCACCGCCGTGCGGGGGCGCGCCTCCGGCATCGGCGCGGCAGTGGACTGGCTGGCGAACTACGGGCTCGTGCTGGCCTTCCCGATCCTGCAGGTGGGGATCGGGCTGGGCTGGGTGATGATCCTGTTCGCGATCCTCTGCGTGATCGGCATCCTCTTCGTCTACTTCTTCCTGCCCGAGACGAAGGGGCACTCGGTCGACGAGATCGGCCGGCTGTTCGACGGTCCGGTGAACCGCAAGGACCCCTCGCAGCCGTCGGCCGTCCGGTGAGCCGGCGACGCCCTTCGCCGACACCCGGTCGCGCAGGCGGACCGGCGCGCGTCCGCCGACACGCCCCGCGGGGCGTACAGCCATTGCCGCCGCAGGACCCCGCCGCGGCCGGACGCCCGGCTAGGATATGCGCACGGTGGCAGCACCGTGTCCGCCGGTCGGCGCTGACCGCGTTCCTCGGCGCCGTTCCGGAGCACCGCGTCAAGGGAGTGGAATGACCGACATCGACAAGCCCTGGCTCGACGCCGCGCTGCCCGTCTCGGAGCGCGTGGAGCTGCTGCTCGGGGCGATGACGCTGGAGGAGAAGGCCGGCCTCTTCTTCCACACCATGATCGCGATGGGCGAGGGCGGCGAGCTGTCCGAGGGCAGCGACGCCTTCGGCATCCCGTCGAACCGGCACCATGTGCACGAGCTGCACATGACCCACTTCAACCTGCTCGGCACGGTCCCCAGCGCGAGCGAGCTGGCTGCCTGGCACAACAGACTGCAAGAGCTCGCGGCGCAGACCCGTCTCGGCATCCCGGTGACGATCTCGACCGACCCGCGCCACGCATTCAGCGACAACCCGGGCGCCTCGTTCAACTCCGGGGCGTTCTCGCAGTGGCCCGAGCCTCTGGGCCTGGCCGCCACGCACGACCCGGAGCTGGTCGAGCGGTTCGGCGACATCGCCCGCCAGGAGTACCTCGCCGTCGGCATCCGCGCCGCCCTCCACCCGCAGGTGGACCTCGCCACCGAGCCGCGCTGGGCCCGCCAGCTGCAGACGTTCGGCGAGGACGCCGAGCTGTCGGGCGCTCTCGGCGCCGCCTATGTCCGCGGCTTCCAGGGGTCCTCGTTCGGCCCCGGCTCGGTCTCGACGATGACCAAGCACTTCCCGGGCGGCGGCCCGCAGAAGGACGGCGAGGACCCGCACTTCGACTACGGCCGCGAGCAGGTCTACCCCGGCGACAACTTCGAGCACCACCTGAAGCCGTTCGAGAAGGTCTTCGCCGCGGGCGGTCGTCAGATCATGCCCTACTACGGGATGCCCGTGGGCACCGAGTACGAGGAGGTCGGCTTCGGCTTCAACAAGGGCGTGCTGACCGGCCTGCTGCGCGAGAGGTTCGGCTTCGACGGCATCGTCTGCACCGACTGGGGCCTGGTCACCGACCAGTCGATCATGGGCACCCCGTTCGCCGCGCGCGCCTGGGGCGTCGAGCACCTCACGCCCGCCGAGCGGATGGCGAAGATCCTGGATGCCGGGGCCGACCAGTTCGGCGGCGAGCAGGAGCCCGGGATGCTGATCGAGCTGGTGCGCTCGGGCGTCGTCGCCGAGGAGCGACTGGACGTCTCGGCGCGACGGCTGCTGCGCGAGAAGTTCGAGCTCGGCCTGTTCGAGGATCCGTATGTGGACGTCGCGGCGGCCGAGGCCGTCGTCGGGTCCGCGGATTTCCGCGCAGCGGGCGACGAGGCTCAGCGCAAGTCGGTCACGGTGCTGTCGAATGACGCCGTGCTGCCCTTCGCGAACGGCCTGAGGCTGTACGTCGAGGGCATCACGCCCGAGGTCGCCGGGCGGTACGGCACCGTGGTCGCGACGCCCGCCGAGGCGGATGTCGCGATCCTGCGCCTACAGGCCCCGTACGAGGAGCGCGGATCGGCGTTCGAGAACTTCTTCCACGCCGGGTCGCTGGACTTCCCGGACGGGGTGCTCGCGCACGTGCGGGAGGTCGCGGCCGGGACGCCGACCGTGGTGGACGTGTTCCTGGACCGCCCGGCGATCCTCGCTCCGATCGTCGAGGCGGCGGGGGCGGTGGTCGCGACCTGGGGCTCCAGCGCCGACGCGCTGCTCGATGTGCTCACCGGCGCCTTCCCGGCACAGGGGCGACTGCCGTTCGACGTGCCGCGGTCGATGGCTGCCGTGGTGGCGTCCCGTCCCGACGTGCCGTTCGACACCGAGGACCCGCTGTTCCGCTTCGGGCACGGGCTCGCCCTGTAGCGCCCCCGCTCACCGCCGGGCGGTCCGCGTGCCATCGGCCGCACACGGCGATCCTCGATCCCGAGGCGACACGACGGTATTCGCATTATGAAAATGCGTTTGGATATAATGGCGCGATCCGGAGCCATCCCGATCGTGTCCTGTTCCTCACGACGGGGGCCGCCGCCGCACGGAGCAGCGCATCGTCATATTCGCGAACGAGTGGTGTAATCGATGCCCGGCAGAGAGAAGGGCGAACCACGTGAGATCCACACGAGAATCCGTCGCCGCGCGGATCGCGGTCCGCCTGCGCGACAAGGGCAGCACGACGGTGACCGACCTCGCGCGCGCCCTCGATCTCTCGCGCACCTCCATCGAGAGCGCCGTCACCCGGCTGCAGGCGACGGGACTCGTCCGTGAGCTGGCGGCCGCGGACACCCGCAGTGCGGGCCGCCCCGCACGGAGGTACGAGCTCGACCCCAAGAACGCCTTCGTCGGCGGAGTCGACATCGGAGCGCACAGCGTGCGCGTGATCATCGCCGACTGCTCCGGTCGTGTGGTCGCCCATTCCACGCACGCCGGCGTCGAGGGGGACGAAGGAGGGGCGCACAAGCTCGATCATGTGATCGACGCCGTGTCGCAGACACTCCGCTCCGCCGAGGTGCCGCCCCGGCGGCTGCGCGCCCTCGGCGTCTCCCTCCCCGGCATCGTCGACGACACCGGCCGGGTCGTCAACTCGGTCGTCATCCCGGAATGGTCGGGCGTCGACATCAGCGGGCTCCTGGCGAACAGCCTGGGCTGCCCCGTCTCGATAGACAACGGCGTCCGCCTCGCCGCGGTCGCCGAGCACCACCTCGGGGACGCCCAGCTCGTCGACGACGTCCTGTACGTCTCCGTCGGCAACCGGGTCGCCGTGGGGCTCGTCCTCGAGGGCTCACCGCGGCGAGGCGCCCACCACGTCGCAGGCGATGTGGGGCGCCTCGCGCTGCGCGGCCTGGATCATCCGAGCGGTCAGATCGAATGGGCGAGCGCCGCGACCGCGGCCGAGGTCTTCGCCCTCGCCTCCGCCGGCGACGCCCGCGCCCAGGCCGAGATCGACGTCTTCATCCGGGAGCTCGCCCCGTTCATCGCGCTCGTGGCCATGACCGTGGACCCCGAGATGATCCTCATCGGCGGCGGCCTCTCCCTCGCGGAGGAGGCGCTGCTGACCCCGCTGCGCACCGAGGTCACCCGCCTGCTCGGAGAGTCGGTCAGCATTCCGCTGCGCCCCGCGAGGCTCGGGCCCGACGCCCCGACCTATGGGGCGCTCGTGCATGCGTTCTCCGACCACTCGGAGGCCATCTACGGCCTCACGCTCTCCCCGGTTCCCACGATCGCCCCGCTGACGGCCGACGGGAGGACCTCCTGACGCACGCGTCGGCGGGAAGGCCGTACGCATCACGCGAGAGTAAGACACGGAGGGGCATCCGCGCGCGGATGCCCCT
>JBASAE010000130.1:0-1925 GCA_049654285.1 Microbacterium sp. | reverse complement strand
CACCGAGCGTCACGAGTCGCGCCGCATCGACAACCAGCTGCGCGGACGCTCCGGCCGTCAGGGCGATCCGGGGGAGAGCCGGTTCTACCTCAGCCTCACCGACGACCTGATGCGGCTGTTCCAGTCGGGGGCCGCCGAGGCGATCCTCGCCCGCACGAACTTCCCCGACGACGTGCCGATCGAGTCGGGCATGGTGTCGCGGGCGATCCGCAGCGCCCAGTCCCAGGTCGAGGCGCGCAACGCCGAGATGCGCAAGAACGTGCTGAAGTACGACGACGTGCTGAACCGTCAGCGCGAGGCGATCTACGCCGACCGCCGCCACATCCTGCAGGGCGATGACATCGCCGACCGCGTGCGCCACTTCGTCGAGGACGCGATCGGGGGAGTGGTCGACGACCACACCACGGAGGGGCACAACGAGAGCTGGGACTTCGACGCGCTGTGGGCCGAGCTGAAGACGCTCTACCCGGTGGGCGTGACGATCGACGAGGTGGTCGCCGAGGCCGCGGAGCGCAAGGGCGGCATCAGCGCCGAGGGGCTCAAGCGCGAGCTGCTCTCCGACGCGATGATCGCCTACGAACGCCGCGAGGAGTCCCTGGGGTCCCCGGCCACTCGCGAACTGGAACGCCGGGTGGTGCTGCAGGTCCTCGACCGCCGCTGGCGCGACCACCTCTACGAGATGGACTACCTCAAGGACGGCATCGGCCTGCGGGCGATGGCGCAGCGAGACCCGCTGGTCGAGTACCAGCGCGAGGGCTACGCGATGTTCCAGTCGATGATGGGCCAGATCAAGGAGGAGTCGGTCGGCTACCTCTACAACCTCGAGGTCGAGGTACGCCGCGCCGGTGACACCGACGAGGTCACCGAGGTCGACGCCAAGGGGCTCGGGCAGGGGCAGACCGACCAGAAGCTCGAGTACTCCGCGGCGAACGACGCCGGCGAGGTCGAGGTGCGCAACGAGCGCGGCCAGGTGCAGCAGGCGCAGACGGCCCGGATGCGACAGGCCGCCGCGGCCCGCCAGACGGAGCAGCAGCCCGAGCAGCCCGCCGAGCGCGGCGCGTTCGGTCAGCGCGTCGACGGCGGAGAGCCCGCCGCGGGCAACCGCGCCGAGCGCCGCGCCCAGGCCAAGAAGAAGTAGCAGGTGCGAGAAGGCCCGGCTCCCGAGGGGGCCGGGCCTTCCGCATGCCGGTGGGGTTCAGTGCCGGCCGGCACGGGCACGCAGATCCGCGAGCACCACCTCGGTCAGATCGGCCAGCGGCAGGGCGCCATGATCATGTGTCCGTCAGCCGCGTGCCCGGCCATGATGAAAGAATCGGTCCCGTGACCGGAGCAGCGGAACGCGTGTTGGAGTCGACCAGGGTCGCATCGTGGTTGCGCGACGCGATCCTGGACGGCGTCCGCGAGCCGGGCAGCCGTCTCATCGAACGCGACCTCGCCGCGGAGATCGGGGTGAGCCGCATACCGGTGCGCGACGCGCTGAAGGTGCTCGAGGGGGAGGGGCTGATCGAGCTGCGCCCGCGCACCTGGGCTGTGGTGCGCGAGTTCACCGACGCCGACCTGGCCGACCTGGACGAGGTGCGGGAGGTGCTGGAGCCGATGGCGTTCCGGCTCGCCGCGCAACGCCATCGCCGGGACGGACTCGAACGGCTGCGCAGCGTGCTGCAGGACGAGCAGCGCAGTGCGGTCGCGCACGACGGCGTCCTGTCGCGACGGGCGGCGGCCGACTTCCACGAGATCGTCACAGAGCTCAGCGACAACAGGCTGCTCTCGGAGATGATGCAGAGCATCCGTAGCAGACTGCGCTGGGCGCTGTCGCAGCACGACGACCTGCAGCACATCGCGGAGGAGCACGTCGGGTTGTTCGAGGCGATCAGCGACCGCGACGGCGATCGCGCCGAGGAGCTCGCCCGCGCGCACATCGAGAG
>JBASAE010000129.1:0-2596 GCA_049654285.1 Microbacterium sp. | reverse complement strand
TCCGCGGCGGCAGCGGCGAAGCCGTCGGCCGCCACGTCCCCTCCGTCGAGCCGTTCGACAGCCGCGCGCAGCACCAGCCAAGATGCGGGCGCCGATGGCAGCGGCTGCCCGCTAGACGAGTCCACGGCCAGCAGCGATCGGGCGGCCGGGAGCTCACCCCGCAGCATCCGCAACCGGGCGCGGGACAGCACCACCGAAGGGTGTCGCGCCTCCTTCTCGTCGGCGAGTCCGGGCAGCTCACGCAGATCTCCCTGCGCCTGCAACAGATCCGCCAGGTCGCTGGTCAGCACGTCGGATACGAGCGTGTTGCCCGCACTCACCGCGCGTTTCTTCGCCAGGGTGTTCTGCAACTCGTCGACGGCCTGCGCGATGTCCCCCCAGTACAGACCGTGACGGGCGCGCAGGTGGGCGGCCACCCACCAGAGCTCGTCCTCGTCGATGCCGTCATCGATCTGGTCGATCGCCCGTTCCAGTTCAGGTCGATCGAGCCCGGCGAGTGACGACAGACCGGGCAGCACCAGTGAGGCGCTCTCCCAGACGTACGCGTAGGACCCGGGTGGGAAGCGCCTCTCCCCCGCCCACGATGCCTGGGTCGACCGCGCCTCGGAATGGTTGCCCGCGAAATGCAGCGCCACACCCAGATAGTTCGCGGCATGCTCGTCCGCAGGATGCACCGGACCGACGTTCGACCAATGCCGCGCCGCCTGGAAGGCGGCGATGGCACCCGGGAGATCGCCCGCGGCGAGCCTGGTCATGCCGGCCGGGATGTAGACGCTGGGGAGGACATCGTCGAAACCGCGATAGTCATCGGCCATGCCGATCAGATCGTCCATCGTCTCGACCAGCGCCATCGCCTCCGTGAACCGCCCCATCAGGCGCAGGTACTGCAGACGGGACGCTTCGACGAGCACCATGTCCCGAGGCAACGGATGCTGCTGCTCGTTCACCCACTCGTCGAACATCGCGAGCTCATCGCCGTTGGGCACCGAGAACCGCCCCTCGACAGCTCGATAGACGGTGCGCATGTAACGCTGCCGCGGGTGGCTCTGCAGCCAGCCGTCCGGCGCCGCGTCGAAGGCTTCGGGCCACACGTCGGGATGCGTCAGGGCGACACGCTGCGCGTGTGCGTCGGAGAGGGGGACGAGGTCGTCCCATCGTTCTTCCTCGACCGCACGCCGCACTTCTCGTGCGATATCGGGGGGATCGTTCTCTGCGGACATCTTAACCATGACCACTCTAGGGTGAAGGGCCGGCACCTGGGGGGCACCGGCCCTTCAGACGGATGAGAATGGGGAATTCGCCATCCGCCGTCGACGCCGGATCCTGGGGCTAGGGAAGCTATCGAAGAGAGACAGATCCAGCGCCCGGATCCCACGGTTGTGGAATCCACTTCGATCATGCCTCTGACACCCGATGCGGACGCCCTCATGAACGGGTATCGACCCTCTTTCCACCGCAGCGGGTTCCCATTCGCGCAGAGATGGAACGACCCGCGACGGAGATGGGCCTCCGGTCAGGGACGGTGGAACGGATCCGCGTAGAGGCGCTCCGGAACATCGAACACGAAGATCGCGGCGCCGCTCGCCCAGATCGCCGCGGCGCCTGCGCGCAGCAGATCGATCTGAGACGTCCCCTCCGAGAGGATCTGCACCTCGGCTCCTGTGATGCGGACCGTGGCTCCGTTCACCGTGAACGCGCCGTTCTGCTCGGTGACCCGCGGATACGGCTCGTGCAGCTCGCGCAGGTCGGAGAGGATGTAGGTCGGACGCGAGCCCTGCGGCGCGGCGAGCACGTGCTTGGGCCGATCGATGCCGGTGAGCACCAGCGCCGAGTCGATGCCGGCGCGCTGCGCGCCCATGATGTCGGTGTCGAGGCGGTCGCCGATGAACAGCGCGTTCTGCGCGCCGAACCTGTCCAGCGCCTCGTCGAAGATCGGGCGCTCGGGCTTGCCCGCCACGGTCGACAGCCGTCCGATCGCGGTGTGGACCGCCGAGACCAGCGTCCCGTTGCCGGGAGCGACGCCGCGTTCGCGCGGGATGGTCCAGTCGGTGTTGGTCGCGATCCAGGGGATCCCGCCCTCGTCCTCCGGAAGCTTCAGCGCGAAGGCCGCCTCGGCCAGATCGGTCCAGGCCACGTCGGGTGCGAAACCCTGCACCACGGCTGCGGGAGTGTCCTCGGCGCTGCGGGTGACCGTGTAGCCGGCCTTCTCGGCCTCGACGACGAGGCCCTCCCCACCCACGATCAGGATCGTCGCCGGTGCCGGCACCATGCCGGTCAGCAGCCGCATGGCCGCTTGAGGGCTGGTGACGACGTCTTCGGCACGGACGTCCAGACCGAGCTCACGCAGGTGCTCGGCGACGGATGCATCGGTACGTGACGCGTTGTTGGTGATGTAGCCGAGGCGCACGTTCTCCGCCGCGCGGTTCAGGTTGTCGATCGCATGCGGGAGCGGACCGGGGCCCGCGTACACGACGCCGTCGAGGTCGGCGAGCACGGCATCGCGTCCGGTGAGCGGAGTCGCGGGCGGGGTCGGGGTGCTCTTGCGGAACAGCGCCATCACTCGGTCTCCTCCTCGGGACCGGCATCGGCGGTCTCC
>JBASAE010000128.1:0-2532 GCA_049654285.1 Microbacterium sp. | reverse complement strand
CGTCGTGGATGTACGCCACGCCCTTGTCCACGCGCGCCTGGTCGAGGTCGGTGATCAGCACCGGCACCTGCAGCTTGCGCACGAACAGGAGCGCGAACTGGCTGGCCATCAGGCCTGCGCCGATGATGCCGACCTTGGTGACCTTCTTGGCAAGTGCCTTGTCCGGTGCGCCGACCGGACGCTTGGCACGTTTCTGCACCAGGTCGAACGCGTACATCGACGCGGCGAACTGATCACCGGTGACGAGCTCGGCCAGCGCCTCGTCCTCGCGGGCGAAGCCCTCCGCCCGGGTGCCGCTCCTGGCCTTCTCGAGCAGCTCGAGCGCGACGTACGGCGAGCGGGGCACGGTGCCGATCCTCGACTCCAGCATGCCCCGGGCCATCTTGATGGCCACCGGCCACTTGACGGTGCGCTCGATCCTGCCCGGCTCGTTCTTGCGCTCGACCTTCTTTCCGCCGAGCACGGCGTCGGCCCAGCGCAGCGAGTCCTCCAGGAAGTTCGACGCGGGGAAGATCGCGTCCATGATGCCGAGCTCGAAGGCCTGCTGCGGCTTCAGCATGCGGTTCTGCTTGAGCGGGTTCGAGATGACCACCTCGAGGGCGTTCTCGATGCCGATCAGGTTCGGCAGCAGATAGGCGCCGCCCCAGCCGGGGATGATGCCGAGGAACACCTCGGGCAGAGCGAGCGCCGCGGCCGACGCGTCCACCGTGCGGTAGGTGGAGTTCAGCGCGATCTCCATGCCGCCGCCCAGCGCGAGGCCGTTGACGAAGGCGAAGCTCGGCACGCCCAGCTCGGAGAGCGAGCCGAGCACCTTGTGGCCGAGCTGCGCGATCAACCGCGCGTTGTCCTTCGAGCCCACCCGGCTGATGTCGGAGAGGTCGGCGCCGGCGGCGAGGATGTACTGCTTGCCGGTGATGCCGACCGCGTGGATCTCACCCGCGGCCGCCCGTGCCGCAAGGCCGGCGAGGGTCTCGCCGAGCTCGGTGAGGGTCGTCGGTCCCAGCGTGTTCGGTCGGGTGTGGTCACGCCCGTTGTCGAGCGTGACCAGCGCGAGGACCCGACCGGAGGCGAGACGCACGTCGCGCACGGGGGAGTGCGTGACGACCTCGCCCTCGGTGAGCTCCATGATGGGCGAGAAGTCGATGTTCGCGTACTGCTCGGAGACGGTGGTCATCGGGCTCACTTCCTCTTCTTGCCGTCATAGAACGGGTTCTCCCAGATGACCGAGCCCCCCTGGCCGAGGCCGACGCACATCGCCGTCAGCCCGTAGCGCACGTCGGGTCGCTCCGCGAACTGCGCGGCGAGCTGGATCATCAGGCGGACGCCGGTGGCGGCGAGTGGGTGGCCGAGGGCGATCGCCCCGCCCCACGGGTTCACGCGCGGGTCGTCGTCGGCGATGCCGAAGTGGTCGAGCAGCGAGATGACCTGGATCGCGAACGCCTCGTTCAGCTCGAACAGGCCGATGTCGGAGATGGTCAGGCCGGCCTTCTTGAGGGCCTTCTCGGTCGAGGGGATCGGGCCGATGCCCATGATCTCGGGCTGCACACCGGCGAAGGCGAACGACACCATGCGCATCTTGGGCGCGAGTCCGAACTCCTTCACGGCGCCGCGTCCCGCCAGCAGGGACATCGTGGCGCCGTCGGTGAGCGGCGAGGAGGTCCCGGCCGTGACGCGGCCGTGCGGACGGAACGGCGTCTTCAGGGACGCGAGGTCCTCCATCGTGGTCTGCGGGCGGCGTCCCTCGTCCTCGGTGGCGAGACCCCAGGCGCCGTCGGCGTCCTTGATCGCCACAGGGACCAGATCGCCCTGCAGCTTGCCCGCGTCGTAGGCGGCCTGCACCTTGTGCTGGCTGAGCATGCCGAACCGATCCGCGCGCTCCTTGGTGAGGTGCGGGAAGCGGTCGTGGATGCGCTCGGCGGTGACGCCCATGTTCAGCGCGGCGGGATCGACCATCCGCTCGGCGACGAAGCGGGGGTTCGGGTCGGCGTTGCTCCCGATCGGGTGGTGCCCCATGTGCTCGACTCCGCCGGCGAGGGCGACGTCGTACATGCCGACGCCGATGGACGCGCCCATCGTGGTCACCGCGGTCATCGCGCCTGCGCACATCCGATCGATCGCGAGCCCGGGCACGGTCTGCGGGAGCCCGGCGAGGATCGCGACGGAGCGCCCGAGGGTGAGCCCCTGGTCGCCGGTCTGGCTGGTCGCGGCGATCGCCACGTCGTCGATGCGGTCGGCGGGTACGCCCGGGTTGCGTTCCATCAGTCCGATCGTCGCCTTGACGGCGAGGTCGTCCGCGCGGGTGTTCCAGTACATGCCCTTCTCGCCGGCGCGCCCGAAGGGGGTGCGTACACCGTCGACGAAGAAGACGTCCGAGTTCTCGGCCACTCTGCCTCCATGGTTGTGGGATGCTCCCAGCCTAGGAACCGGGCCCCGGCGGGGGGAATCGGTTGGGTCGAACCTACGAAGCGGGCTCCTCGGCGTCCTTCGGCGATTGCGCAGCCTCTACAAAGGCATCGGCGATCTTCTGTGCAG
>JBASAE010000127.1:0-3245 GCA_049654285.1 Microbacterium sp. | reverse complement strand
CCCATGCGGTGAAGACGACGTACAGGGCGAGCGCGGGAACGGTGGACGGCAGGATGCTGTCCAATCGATCCAACAGCCCTCCGTGGCCGGGCAGCCACGAACTCATGTCCTTGATCCCGAGGTCGCGCTTGAGCATCGACTCGCCGAGATCGCCGAGCGTCGCGGAGAGCAACACGACGGCGCCGAAGATCAGACCCGCCCACCAGGGGATGCCGAGGAGGAACTCGGCGAGCAGCGCTCCGGCGGCGAGGGAGCCGACGACCGCGCCCGCGAACCCCTCCCAGGTCTTCTTGGGGCTGATCCGCGGTGCCATGGGATGTTTGCCGAAGGCCAGTCCGGAGGCGTAGGCGCACGTGTCGGCGACGACCGCGACGACGATGAACGACAGCACCCACCATTCGCCGTTCTCGCGCGCCAGCAGCATGAGGGCGATCGAGGTGAGGAACGGCACGTAGATCTGCACGAACGCGCTCACGAGCACGTCGGCGAGCACGTCTCCGTAGGTACGGCCATCCTTGGCGACCATCTGCGAGACCATCCGCCACACGGCGACGAAGGCCACGGCGACGAACAGCATGACCCAGCAGAGCCAGAGCTCGGCGAAGAAGCCGGCGGGGACCAGCAGCGCCGCCGCGATCAGCTGCGGCACGACGTCGATGCGCCGTCCGCCGGCGCGCAGCGCCCGGGACAGCTCGTACGTGCCGAGCAGGCCGGCCGCGACCGCGATCGGCACGAACAGCCACTTCACGAAGATCAGGGAACCCAGCAGCACCGCCCCGAAGGCCACGCCGATGAGGATGGCGACCAGCAGATCTCGGCCGGTGCGCTGCTTGATGCGCTCATTGGCCTGATCGAACTGATCCCGGGCGTTCGACATGTGCGACCCGAGCTCATCGCGCGCCGCCCGCAGCTGTTCGCGGATCGCGCCGTGCTCACCGTCCGCGACACCCTCGTGGACGTCCCGCGCGACGTGCCGTTCCGGCACGGCATCCGCCTGATCCTCGTCCACACGGGTCGCGGACGCCGGGACGGTCGGCAGCGGCGGGCGGGGCGGGATGCTCGCCGCGTCGAATCCTGGGAAGGCTGCGTCCGACAGAGGCTGCCCGGAAGCGGGCCCGCGCTCCGGCTCGTCGGCCGGCTGCGTGCCGTCGGCCGGCACCCCCGCCGACCGCGTCTCACGGCGCGTCAGCGGACGATCCTGAGGATTCGAATCGTCGGTCATCCCGTCATACCTCGAGCAGCTCGGCCTCTTTGCGCTTGAGTGCGTCGTCGATCATGTCCACGTGCTGGCGGGTGATCCCGTCCAGCTCCTTCTCGCCGCGGGCGATCTCGTCCTCCCCGACGTCCGCCTTCAGCGCGTCGAGCTCATCCTTGGCCTTGCGGCGGATGCCCCGCACGTGCACCTTGGCGTCCTCGCCCTTCGAGCGCACCAGCTTGACGTACTCCTTGCGGCGGTCCTCGGTGAGCTCCGGCATCGTGACGCGCACGATGTTGCCGTCGTTCGTCGGGTTGACGCCGAGGTTCGGCATGTCCCTGATGGCCTGCTCGATCGCCTTCAGCGCCGACTTGTCATAGGGCGTGACGATGAGACTGCGAGCCTCGGGGTTGGCGAGCGAGGCGAGCTGTGCGAGCGGAGTGGGAGTGCCGTAGTACTCGACGAGCAGCTTCTGGAAGAGCTGCGGGTTGGCGCGCCCGGTGCGGACCGTGGCGAAGTCCTCCTTGGCGGCTTCGACCGCCCGCGTCATGCGTGCGGTGGTTTCAGCGAGGACGTCCGCGATCACGGGTTCTCCTATCGTCGAGTGTTCTGATGATTCTATCCGGCGCGGTGCTGCCGCTTCGCGGATGTCGGGGCTAGGCGGTGACCAGCGTGCCGATCTGCTCGCCCAGGAGCGCCCGGGTCACGTTCCCGGCCGGTTCCATGCCGAACACCCGCATGTCCATGTTGTTGTCCATGCACAGGCTGAACGCCGTGGAGTCGACGACCTTCAGGCCGCGCTGCAGGGCGTCGCGGTAGGTCACGCGGTCGATGCGCTCGGCTCCGGCGTCCTTGTGGGGGTCGGCCGTGTAGATCGCGTCGACGCCGTTCTTGGCGACGAGCACCTCGTCGGCCCGGATCTCCAGCGCACGCTGCGCGGCGACCGTGTCGGTCGAGAAGTAGGGCAGGCCGGCTCCGGCGCCGAAGATCACGACGCGCCCCTTCTCCATGTGGCGCTCCGCACGCAAGGGGATGTACGGCTCGGCGACCTGCGTCATCGCGATCGCGGACTGCACCCGCGTCGCAGCGCCGGCCTGCTCCAGGAAGTCCTGCAGGGCGAGGGCGTTCATCACCGTGCCGAGCATGCCCATGTAGTCGGCTCGCCCGCGGTCCATGCCGCGCTGGCTCAGCTCGGCGCCGCGGAAGAAGTTGCCGCCGCCGACGACGATCGCGACCTCGACGCGATCGACGGCCGCGGCGATGTCACGGGCGATCTGGCCGACCACGTCGGGGTTGACACCCAGCTGCCCTCCGCCGAAGGCCTCGCCGGAGAGCTTGAGCAGGACGCGACGGCGTCGGATGCGTTCGGTCATGGATGGGTCCTCTCGTCCGGTTTCACGATAGCGGTCGAAGATCAGCGTAAGGAGTGGGCGGGGCATGAAGAAGGGGTCCGGACCCGATGGATCCGAACCCCTGCGTCATGCCTTATGCGCCGACCTTGAAGCGCGCGAAGTCGGTCACGGTGATACCGGCGTCCTTCGCGACCTGGGCGACGCTGAGCTTGTTGTCCTTGGCGTAGTCCTGCTCGAGCAGTGCGACCTGCTTGATGAACGCGGCCACGCGGCCCTCGACGATCTTCGGCAGGGCGGCCTCGGGCTTGCCCTCGTTGCGGGAGATCTCGGTGACGATCTCCCGCTCCTTCTCGACGTCGGCCGCCGGGACGTCCTCGCGGGTGAGGTACGAGGGGTTGGCGAACGAGATGTGCTGGGCGATGCTGCGCGCGGTCTCGGCGTCGGTGCCCGTGTAGGCGACGACGACGCCGATCTGCGGCGGCAGGTCCTTGCTGGTGCGGTGCAGGTAGACCTCGGTCGCGTCTCCCGAGATCGTGCGGACCCGGCGCAGCTCGACCTTCTCGCCGATCACCGCGGCCTCGTCCGAGATCAGCTCGGCGACCGTCTGGCCGCCGGCCGGGGCCGCCAGGGCGGCCTCGGCGGAGTCGGCGTTCACCGCGGCGGCCGCATCGGCCACCTTCTCGGCGAGGGTGATGAAC
>JBASAE010000126.1:0-1525 GCA_049654285.1 Microbacterium sp. | reverse complement strand
GATCTGCTCGACGACGTGGATCATGGTGTGCACGTCGAACCAGACGTGCTCGTTGAAGCCCTCGATGTGGTCGTGGCCGGCGTGGTCGTGGTCCTCCTCCGCGCCGGGGGTGCCGTGGTCGTGCGCCTCGTCCGCGTGGTCGTGGCCTTCGGCGCCCGGATAGTCGTGCGAGAACTCGACGGCGGTGATGACGGGGGCGTTCGATCCGTCGCGGAGCTCTTCCATGAAGGCGTCGTACCCGCCGCCGTTCTCGATGATCAGGTCGGCACGGCTCACCGCGAGCCGGTCCCGGGCGGACGCCTCGTAGGAGTGCGGATCCTTCGCGGCATCGGCGATGACGCTGGTGACGTGCACGCGGTCTCCGCCGACCGTGGCGGCGAGGTCGCCGTAGACGTTCGTCGACGCGACGACCTGTACGCGTCCGTCATCGGCGGGGGCGGCGGTACCGGAGCATCCGGAGAGGGCGAGGGCGGACGCGGCGAGCAGGGCGAGGGCGGCTTTCTTCACTCTCCCCACACTAAAGCAAATGAGAATCATTCTCAACACGCCCCGGGCGGGGCCCGCGGTCAGTCGACGAGGAGGGCGGGCTCCTCGAGCACGGCGGCGACATCCGCGATGAAACGGCTCATGCCGTCGCCGTCGATCACGCGATGGTCGAAGGACCCGGCGACCGTGGTCACCCAGCGCGGGCGCACCTCGCCCTCGACCACCCAGGGCTTCTGCGCGATCGTGCCCATCGCGACGATGCCGGACTCGCCCGGATTGATGATCGGCGTGCCGGCGTCCATCCCGAACACCCCGATGTTGGTGATGGTGAACGTGCCGCCCTGCTGCTCGGCGGGGGTCGTCCTGCCCTCGCGCGCGGTCACCGTCAGCCGGTTCAGGGCGCGGGCGAGATCCTTCATGCCGAGGTCCTGCGCGTCCTTGACGTTCGGCACGATCAGCCCGCGCGGGGTGGCCGCGGCGATGCCGAGGTTCACATAGTGGCGCATCAGGATCTCCGCGCCGCCGTCGGTGTCGACCCAGGCGGCGTTCACCATCGGGGTGCGGCGGATCGCCCAGATCACGGCGCGCGCCATGATCAGCAGCGGCGAGACCTTGATGTCGGCGAAGTCGGGCGAGGCCTTCAGCCGCTTCACCAGCTCCATCGTGCGGGTCGCGTCGACCTCCTTCCACACCGTCACGTGCGGAGCGGAATAGGCGCTCCGCACCATCGCGTTCGCACTGGCCTTGCGCACGCCCTTCACCGGGATCGCCTCGGTGCGCTCCGGGTCGGCGACCGGCTGGACGCCCCGGGCCAGGCCCACCGGAGCGGGGGCGGGGGCGGGCACGGTCTCCTCGCGCACCTCGCCCCACTCGGGCGTCTCGATGTTGCGGAACACGCTGGCCTGGGACGCCTGCTTCATGACGTCCTCCCGGGTGACCTCGCCGTCCGCACCGCTCGGAGTGACCTCGGCGAGGTCCACGCCCAGATCGCGGGCGAGCTTGCGGATCGGCGGCTTCGCGACCACGCCCACCGAGGAGC
>JBASAE010000125.1:0-3729 GCA_049654285.1 Microbacterium sp. | reverse complement strand
CGGTGGCGCGGGCGTCCACGGCCTCCGCCAGCGCGACATCCCCGGGGATGACGACGACCGCGACCCCGCGCTGCTCGATCGCCGCACGCATCGCGATCTCGAGCACGCGCGGCATCTGGCTGCGATCGGCGACGTACTCGACGTACACGCTCGACTCGCGGAACAGCTCCTGCGGATGCGTCTCCTGGAAGTACCCGGAGCCGATCTCGCTGGTCGGGATGTGCGCGGCGATCGCGAGCACCGGCACCCGGGAGCGGTTGGCGTCGTACAGCCCGTTGATGAGGTGCAGGTTGCCCGGCCCGCAGGAGCCGGCCACGACGGCGAGCTCATCGGTGACGGCGGCGTCGGCCGCGGCGGCGAACGCCGCCGACTCCTCGTGGCGCACGTGCACCCAGCGGATCGCGCCGTCCTTGCGGAGGGCGTCGGTGAACCCGTTGAGGGAGTCCCCGGGGATGCCGTAGACGCGCTGCACTCCGTTCGCGCGAAGGGTCTGGACGATGTTCTCGGCGACGGTGGTCATGACGGCCTCTCGTGAAGGGACAGGACGGTTACGACGCTACTCCTCACCCGGTGCGACGGGGCGGATGGTGTCGGGGCGCGATCGCGGCATCCCGCCACGATGCCGCGCACCGACGGGCTCACTCCGTGATGTAGACGGCGTGGCCGATCCAGTCGGGGCGGGTGAGCGCGTCGACGGCGGCGCGACCGACCGTGTCGAAGGTGGTGCTGTAGTGCCAGCGCACGGACAGGTCGCTGCGCGACCGGTAGCCGGGCGCGCCCGCTCCCCGTACGAGCCGTCCCGGTCGCACGCTCGTCCAGTCGAGGCCCGATGCCGCCATGGCCTCGTCCATCGCCATCGTGTCCTCGTTGTTGGCCCGCAGCACCCGTCGCAGGATCGGCTTCGCGATGAACCTCGCGAGCGGATCGTCGCCTGCGACATACGGCGCGCCGGCCGAGATCGCGACGAGCCGGCGCACGCCCGCGCGCGACATCGCCTCGATGGTCGCGGACATCCCGTCGCGCAGGATGCGGGTGTCGGCGTCGCCCCGCACGTGCCCCAGCGTCGAGATCACCGCATCCACGCCGGACACGGTCGCCGCGAGCGCGGTGACATCGCGTGCGTCCGCCTGCGCGACCTCGGTCCGATCGGGGGCGGATGCCGGGGTGCGCACCACCGACACGACCTCGTGTCCCGCGTCGAGCGCGTGCGCGACCGCCCTTCTGCCCGATCTCCCGGATGCTCCGATGATGGCGACGCGCATGCGATCCTCCTGAGGTAAGTGAACGCTCACTCACTAGACTAGCCGCATGATCCGCACCGCTCCCTCCTCGCGTGAGCGCTTCCTCGACGCCGCCCTGCTCGTCATGCGCGAGAGAGGGATCGCGAACACCACGACGAAGCTCATCGCCGCACGCGCCGGGCTCTCCGAGGCACTGCTCTACAGACATTTCGACGACAAGCAGCACCTGTTCCTCAGCGTGCTCGAGGAGCGCTCCCCCCGTGCGAGCGTGGACCCCGATCGGGTCGGTTCGGATGATCTGCACGAGGCGCTGACGGCCCTCGTCGAGCATCTGATGGCGTTCTTCACGAGCACGTTCCCCATCGCCGCCTCGATCTTCGGCTCACCGGGACTCCTGGCCCAGCATCGCGACGGCATCGCCGCGCATGGCCGGGGGCCGGCCGAGGCCGTCACCGAGGTGCACGGCTTCCTCGACGCGGAGCGGGACGCGGGACGCATCAGGCGCGACGCCGACACGGCCGCCGCCGCTCGCACCCTGGTCGGAGCCGCCTTCCATCAGGGATTCCTGGCGGCGTTCGACGGCGCCGACAGCGTCGCGGGCTCCCGCCAGATCGCCGCCGGCATCGCCGGCGTGCTGCTTCCCGCCCTCCGCCCGGAGCACTGAGGGCGGGAAGCAGCAGGAGAGCAGCCGCCCGGGACTCAGGCGACGCGGATGAGCTTCTTGTTCACGAACTCCTCGGCGGCCAGCAGCCCCAGCTCGCGCGAGGTCCCGCTGCGCTTCACGCCGCCGAACGGCAGCTCGGGGCTGTCGGCGAGCACGAGATTGACATAGACCATGCCCGCCTCGATGCGATCGGCCACGCGCTCGGCCTGCGCGGCATCCGTGGTGAACACGTACGACCCGAGGCCGAACGACGTGTCGTTCGCCAGTGCGACCGCGGCGTCCTCGTCTGCGACCCGGTACACGACGGCGGCCGGGCCGAACAGCTCCTCGCGGTACACGTCCATGTCGGGGGTCACATCGGCGAGCACAGTCGGCACGAAGAACGCCCCGTCACGCATGCCGCCGGTCAGCAGCGTCGCGCCCTGCGCCACGGCGGTGTCGATCTGCGCCTGCAACCGCTCTGCCGCGGCGAGCGAGGACAACGGGCCGAGCACGGTGTCCTCCTGCATCGGATCGGACGGCGCGACCGCCGACAGCGCGGCGACGAACCCTTCGACGAACGCCTCGTAGAGCCCGTCCACGACGATGAACCGCTTCGCCCCGTTGCAGGACTGCCCGTTGTTGTCGAGCCGGGCGTCCACCGCGGCCTGCACCGTGCCGTCCAGGTCGTCCGTCGACAGCAGGATGAACGGGTCCGACCCGCCCAGCTCCAGTGCGACCTTCTTCAGGTTCCTTCCCGCCACCTCGGCCACCGCCGCGCCCGCACGCTCGGAGCCGGTCAGGGAGACGCCGGCGATCCGCGGATCCGCGATGATCGCCGCCGCCTGCTCATTGCTCACCAACACACTCTGGTACGCGCCCGTCGGGAACCCGGCGTCCCGATAGATCTCCGCGATCGCCGTCGACGACTCCGGGCACTGCGGTGCGGGCTTCAGCAGGATCGTGTTGCCCACGACGAGGTTCGGCGCGGCGAATCGCACGATCTGATAGGCCGGGAAGTTCCACGGCATGATGCCCAGCAGCGGCCCGAGCGACGACCGGCGGATGACGGCGGTGCCCTCTCCGAGGACGTCGATGGGCTGATCGGCCATGATCCTCTCGGCGTTGTCGGCGTAGTACTCCGCGATGTCGGCGGCGAAGTCCGCCTCGCCGAGAGCCGCCGCGCGCGGCTTGCCCATCTCGCGCACGAAGATGTCCGCGAGCTCCTCGCGGCGTTCCCGGTGCAGCCCCGCCATGCGCCGGATCAGCTCGGCACGCTCGGCGACGGTGGAGCTGCGCGACCAGGTGCGGTGCGCCTCCGCGGCGGATGCCACGGCGGCGTCGACCTGCGCATCGGTGAACGTGTCGAAGGCCGCGAGGGTCCGCCCGGTGGCCGGGTTCACGACGGCGTATTCGGTCATGACGACTCCTTGTTCCTGCCGGCCGCGGATGGTCAGGCCGGGATGAGCGTGTACTTCGTGGACAGGTACTCGTGGATGCCCTCGAACCCGCCCTCGCGGCCGACACCCGACTGCTTCACCCCGCCGAAGGGGGCTGCGGCGTTCGAGACGACCCCGACGTTGAGGCCCATCATCCCGGTCTCCAACGCGTCGATCATGCGGTGACCGCGATCGAGGCTCTCGGTGAAGACGTAGGAGACCAGCCCGTACTCGGTGTCGTTCGCGAGCCGCACCGCCTCGTCCTCGGTGTCGAACGTCGCGATCGCGAGCACCGGGCCGAAGATCTCCTCGCGGAGGATGTCGCTGCCGGCGACGACCTCGGTGACGACCGTCGGCTCGTAGAACGTGCCCTCGCCCTGGACCGCCGCGCCGCCGGCCAGCACGC
>JBASAE010000124.1:0-5148 GCA_049654285.1 Microbacterium sp. | reverse complement strand
CCGAACATCTCCGACAGCGGCACCTGGGCACGGACGACCTTGACGCCCTGGGCGTCCTCCATCGCCTGGATCTGACCACGACGCGAGTTCAGGTCGCCGATGACGTCGCCCATGTACTCCTCCGGCGTGCGCACCTCGACCGCCATGAGCGGCTCGAGGAGCACCGGGTTCGCACGGCGGGCGGCCTCCTTGAAGCCCATCGAGCCCGCGATCTTGAACGCCATCTCCGAGGAGTCGACGTCGTGCGCGGCACCGTCGACGAGGGTCGCCTTGACGCCCACCATCGGGTAGCCGGCGAGCACGCCGACGTTCATCGCATCCTGGAAGCCGGAGTCGACCGACGGGATGTACTCGCGCGGCACGCGACCGCCGGTGACGGCGTTCACGAACTCGTAGGTCTTCTCGGCGGTGACGTCGAGCGGCTCGATGGTGAACTGGATCTTCGCGAACTGACCCGAACCACCGGTCTGCTTCTTGTGCGTGTAGTCGTGCTTCTCGACGGTCTTCTTGATCGTCTCGCGGTAGGCCACCTGCGGCTTTCCGACGTTCGCCTCGACCTTGAACTCGCGCTTCATGCGGTCGACGAGGATGTCCAGGTGCAGCTCGCCCATGCCCTTGATGGTCGTCTGACCGGTCTCGGGGTTGAGCTCGGTGCGGAAGGTCGGGTCCTCTTCGGCGAGCTTCTGGATCGCAAGGCCCAGCTTCTCCTGGTCGGCCTTGGTCTTCGGCTCGATCGCGACCTCGATCACGGGCTCGGGGAAGGTCATCGACTCGAGCACGACGGGCGCGGCGATGTCGGCGAGGGTGTCACCGGTGGTGGTGTCCTTCAGGCCGATCACGGCGTAGATGTTGCCCGCGGTGAGCGAGTCGACCGGGTTCTCCTTGTTGGCGTGCATCTGGAAGATCTTCCCGATGCGCTCCTTCTTGCCCTTGGTCGAGTTGATGACCTGCGAGCCCGAGTCGAGGTGACCCGAGTACACGCGCACGTAGGTGAGGCGGCCGAAGAACGGGTGCACGGCGACCTTGAACGCCAGCGCCGCGAACGGGTCGTTGGCGTCGGGGTGACGCTCGATGACCTTCTCCTCGTCCTTCGGGTCGTGCGCCTCGATCGCGGGCACGTCCAGCGGGGAAGGCAGGAAGTCGACCACCGCGTCGAGCATGGGCTGCACGCCGCGGTTCTTGAACGCCGAGCCGCACAGCACCGGGTAGATCTCGTCGGCGACGACCAGCTTGCGGATCGCGCCCTTGATCTCGGCGACGGTGAGCTCCTCGCCGCCGAAGAACTTCTCCAGCAGCGCCTCGTCGGTCTCGGCCACCGTCTCCAGCAGCTGCTGGCGGTACTCCTCGGCCTTGGCCTGCAGGTCGGCCGGGATCTCCTGGATCTCGTACGACGCTCCCATGGTCACGTCGCCCTTGGCGTCGCCCGGCCAGACCAGGGCACGCATCTCGATGAGGTCGACGACGCCCACGAAGTCGTTCTCGGCGCCGATCGGCAGCTGCAGCACGAGCGGCTTGGCGCCCAGACGGCTGATGATGGTGTCCACCGTGTAGTAGAAGTCCGCACCCAGCTTGTCCATCTTGTTGACGAAGCAGATGCGCGGCACGCCGTACTTGTCGGCCTGGCGCCACACGGTCTCGGACTGGGGCTCGACGCCCTCCTTGCCGTCGAAGACGGCGACCGCACCGTCGAGCACGCGGAGCGAGCGCTCCACCTCGACCGTGAAGTCCACGTGGCCGGGGGTGTCGATGATGTTGATCTGGTTCTTGTTCCAGAAGCAGGTCACCGCGGCGGACGTGATGGTGATGCCGCGTTCCTTCTCCTGCTCCATCCAGTCGGTGGTCGCGCCACCGTCGTGGGTCTCGCCGAGCTTGTGATTGACACCCGTGTAGAACAGGATGCGCTCAGTGGTGGTGGTCTTTCCGGCATCGATGTGCGCCATGATGCCGATGTTGCGGACCTTGCTCAGGTCTGCGAGCACTTCTTGTGCCACGGGGGTTCCTCCGGGATGGTTCAGGAACGGATCAGAGAGTGTGGGAGCGGATGCCGCGGGTCGCGCGGCATCCGCTCGGCCCGATTACCAGCGGTAGTGGGCGAAGGCGCGGTTCGACTCGGCCATCTTGTGGGTGTCCTCGCGGCGCTTGACCGCGGCACCGAGACCGTTCGAGGCGTCGAGGATCTCGTTCTGCAGACGCTCGGTCATCGTCTTCTCACGACGACCCTTCGCGTAGCTGACCAGCCAGCGCAGCGCGAGCGTGTTCGCACGGTGCGGCTTGACCTCGACCGGGACCTGGTAGGTCGAGCCGCCGACGCGGCGGCTGCGGACCTCGAGCGTGGGGCGCACGTTGTCGAGCGCCTTCTTGAGCGTGGCGACGGCGTCCTGGCCGGACTTCGCCTCGACGCCGCGGAGGGCGCCGTAGACGATCGACTCGGCGAGCGACTTCTTGCCGTCGACGAGGATCTTGTTCACCAGCGAGGTGACGATCGGAGCACCGTAGACCGGGTCGTTGACGACCGGGCGCTTGGGGGCGGGACCCTTACGAGGCATCTAACTCAACCCTTCTTCGCGCCGTAGCGGCTGCGGGCCTGCTTACGGTTCTTGACGGCCTGGGTGTCGAGCGCACCGCGGACGATCTTGTAGCGGACGCCGGGGAGGTCCTTGACACGACCGCCGCGGACGAGCACGAGCGAGTGCTCCTGCAGGTTGTGGCCCTCGCCCGGGATGTACGCGGTCACCTCGGTGCCGTTGCGCAGCTTCACACGGGCGACCTTGCGCATCGCCGAGTTCGGCTTCTTCGGGGTGGTGGTGTACACACGGGTGCACACGCCGGCCTGCTGCGGGTTCGACTTCAGGGCGGGCGCCTTGGTCTTGTTGACCTTGGGCGAACGACCCTTGCGAACCAACTGCTGAATGGTTGGCACGTTCTCTCCTCATAGTGCTGCACGGTGACAGCGTGATGGGTTTCACATCATGACCCACCGGCCCGGTGGAATAGCCGGGCCTTTGGAGTGGTGGGTATGCCGTGGAGGCGAACCGACGGTGTCGGCGCCCAGAATGCGCGCACAGCCGTGCGCACACCCGATCAAGTGTAATCCGGCGTAACCTCCGCGGTCAAATGCGGAGGATCAGGGGGTGTCGGGATCGAACGGAGAGTCGAGAGCCTCGCTGAGCTCGGCGAGCATCGCCTCGATCTGGGGTTCGACGTACTGCGAGATCGCCGCCTGCACCCGCAGCCGGTAGCGCAAGAGCATGCCGCAGATCTCCCGGCCCACCATGTTGGCGTACTCGTCGGCGAGCGCGACCTCCTGCCGCAGCGCGGCCTTGGCCTCCTCACTCAGCGGCGGCAACGGGGGCAGTGACGCCGCGGCGTCGTCGGCCAGCTCCGCGATCGTGAACAGGAACGGCATGCCGGGGATCGGATCGGGGTCGAGCGGCATCCCGTCGAACTCGGGGTCCAGCCCCTCCCCCGGCCGGTAGCTGCGCGCGCGGTTGCGGTCGGCCTGCTGGTCGAGCTCGGCCTGAAGCATCGGCAGGTTCCGCGCGGTGTACTCGGCGACCGCCTGGTCGACGATCGACTTGATGCGGGTGGACAGGCCGTGCTGCACGCCGTGCGGGACGGTCCCGCCGATGCCGGCCGCGGACAGCACCGGCGACCCCAGGCAGCGGCGACACGGTGCGACCCTGCCCCGGTGCGTGGCCGGCTCCCAGCGGGGCACCCAACGCAGCCAGGCCTCGACGGCCTGGTCCACCTGCGTCTCCAGCGAGCGCTCCACGGTTCCAGCGTACGGTCACATGCGCGCGAACACGCGGAACCCCGCACGCGATCTCGCGACTGCGCGGGTGGACATCGAGTGCGCCCACTGATGCCGGGACGCCATGCGCTCGACGAAGGGAGGAGCACTCGCCGACAGTGGGCGCGCGTCGCGAACCGGCGCACGCTGCGCAGCGGGATGCGTCAGCGGTCCCCCTCCCAGGGCCAGCGCGGCGGGCCGTTGCGGGTACGGCGCAGTGCCACCGCCGTCCATCCTGCGAGGAGGCCTGCGAGCAGGATCACCAGGCTGGAGCCGCCGACGACGAGCTGGGAGACGGCCGACGTCGCCGCAGCGATGCCCACGCCGGAGAGCAGCGCTCCGCCCCACACCGCGACGAGGTGGACCAGCGTCGCAGCGAGTGCGGTGAGCCAGACCGCGCCGAACGACGGGCGCACGCCACGCACGATCGGGCGCAGCAGCAGCGCGAACACGAGCAGGGCGACCGCCGCGCCCGCCACCCCGGGATACTGGCCGAGCCCCGGCACGTCGAGGATGTCGCGGTCGGTCACGTAGCTCAGCACCCCCAGGCCGAAGATCAGCAGACCGATGAACAGGACGGCCCCGATCACGGTCGCCACGACGGCGGAGACCCCCGCGGCCTCGGGGCCTCGGGGGTCGTCCTGGTGCGCGTGCGTGATTACCTCACCACGCTCGGACCGGCTTCGAGGGTGCGCTCGTACTCGCGCTGCGCCTCGGCGTTGAGCTCGTTCTTGCGACGCCCGCGAGCGGCCACCCAGGCCCCGAACCAGATCGTCACCTCGCGCCCGATGATGAACGCGGCGATCGCGAGCGGTGCCAGCAGCTGGTCGTTCACGAGCTCGGCGTTCTGCGATGCGGTGTTCTGCCAGAACGGGGCCTGGAACAGCTGCCCCAGCAGGTGCCCGCCGTAGGACGCCGCACCGACCAGGATGCCGAAGACGACCCAGAAGCCCCAACGCCCGCGGTTGACGAACGCGCCCAGCAGCCAGAAACCGATGTAGAACACGACGACCGGCACCCAGAACGCCCAGGTCGTCAACGGCGCGAGCGCCGAGTCGGCCAGGTTTGCGACGGTGACGTCTCCGTCGATGGCGCCGAAGCCGAGGACGGCACCGAAGTACAGCACGGCGAAGCTCAGCGCGGCGAGCAGTCCGACGCCGGCGGCCGAACCGCGGTTGCCCAGCTCGCGCGGCGGCTCGGGGGCCTGGACGAAGATCGGCTGCGGCGGCGCCGGAGCGACGGGCTCTGAGGCGACGGGCTCCGCCGGCAGGACCCGGGTCTCGGCATCGGACGCCGCGGGCGGCGCATAGGCCGCGGTGGCCACCTCGGGTGCGGAGACCATCTCGGGCGCGGAGGCC
>JBASAE010000123.1:0-2811 GCA_049654285.1 Microbacterium sp. | reverse complement strand
GAACATCGTGACGGCGCGCGCGGCCATCGAGTGCACCGCCGCCGAGATCGCGGCCGGGCTCCGAGGCTTCGGGCACCTCGAGGAGATCGAGCGGGCGCTGACGCGGCACGACGCCGCGGGGACCACGACCTCCCGCATGCAGACCGACTACGAGTTCCACGCCACCATCGTCGCCGCGGCCGAGAACCCCGTGCTCGCCATCATGTACCAGGCCATCTCCCCGTTCACGCAAGGGATGATGCTGCGCTCGCAGGACGACGCCGACGTCCGCGACGCCGGAGAGCCCCAGCATCGGCTCATCCTCGAGGCGATCCGCGCCGGAGACGGCGCGCAGGCACGCGAGCTCATGCAGACGCACATCACGCTGGCGCTCGACCTCTACGGAACCGACCTCGACAAGAACCTCGAGGACATCCTCGACCAGCGCGGGAGACGGGATCTCGACGGATCGTCGCTCGGGTGACGATCCGCGCATTCGGGACGATCCGCGGACGGCGTTTCGACTCGACCGGCGCCGCCGAACTCGCTCAACGACCCGGGTTGCGCCGCCGCGCGGCGTAGCCATAAAGCCCCGCTGATCGCCGCGCCGTCCGGTTCGTCGCACGCCGTCCGCGGATCGTCCGCAGCGCCCTACAGCTCGCCCGGCCGCATCGCCTCGGCAGCGGCGGCACGGACGATCCGCTGCGCCGCGGTGTCGGTCGCGGTGTCGGTCGCGGGCTCGTCCGCGACATCGGTTCGGCGGCGCCGCGGAGCGTAGACGACCAGCGCGTGGAAGAGGAACCGCGCGAAGAAGGCCACCACCAGCGAGACGGCGGTCGCCAGCACGCTGGAGATGTGCCAGGTCTCGACCATGAGCGCCATCACCGGGATGCGCAGCGCCGCCTCGACGTTGTTGAACGCGAAGGATGCCGCGAACCGCGCCCACACCCCGCGGGCATCCGCCCGCAGATCGGCGAACACGAACCGCTCCTGCAGTAGGAAGTTGCCGACGATCGTCGCCTCGGCACCGATCACCGCGGCCCAGATGTACGGCATCCCGGCCTGCACCAGCAGCCACATGATGCCGATGTTCGCGACCGCGCCGAGCAGGCCGATCAGCGCGAACAGGCCCATCTTGCCGAACCTCAGCCGCGCGAGGTGCGCGAGGAACGTCGCCCCCTGCCGCACGCTCGCCTTGGACGTGCCGTGCCGACGTTCGCCGAACGACATCGGCACCTCGGCGATGCGCACCTCGGACCGCACCAGGATCTCGAGCAGGATCTTGAACCCCTGCGGGCGCAGCCCGTCCACGTCGATCCGGCGCCGGTCCACCAGGAAGTACCCGGTCATCGGGTCGGTGCTGCGCCACAGCCGCCGCGGGAACATCGCCTTGGTCAGCCAGGTCGCCCCGCGCGACACCCCGAACCGCAGCGCCGTGCCGAGCCCGTCCGAGTCGCCGCCGCCGATGTACCGGGATGCCGCGACGACGTCGGCGTCCCCGCGCTCGTGCCGCGCGAGCAACTCGGGGAGCAGCTCGGGCGGATGCTGCAGGTCGCCGTCCATCACGACGCACACGTCATGAGATGCCTGCTGCAGGCCCACGACGACCGCGCCGCCGAGTCCGCCGGTGTTGCGGTCGCGATGGATGCCGCGGACCGGCAGGTCGGCGGATCCCGCGACCCGTGCGATCTCGTCCATCGTGTCGTCGGTGCTGTCGTCGACGAAGAGGATCTCGGCCTCGCGGCCGTCGAGGGCGCCGGAGACGCGATGCACGAGGTCGGCGACGTTGCCGCGCTCGTTGAAGGTCGGCACGATCACCGTGACTGCTGCGGTCACGCAAACCCCTCCCGTCGGCACGCGGTATCCATCGTGTCATGCGTGACTGTGCGGCCGCTCGATCGCCCGCCTGACTGACCCGTGAGATCCCCCGTTCCCGTCGACCGGGACGGCGGAACGGCCTCCCCTCCCCCGCGCGGCCTTACCCTGGAAGCATGACCACTCCTGCATCCGACACCATCACCATGTTCGGCGCCGACTGGTGCGGCGACTGCCGGCGCACCAAGAAGCAGCTCGACGAGCTCGGCATCGAGTACACCTACATCGACCTGGTCGCCGAGCCCGCCGCCGCAGACGTCGCGAAGGAGATCTCGGGTCGCACGAACATCCCCGTGGTCGTCTATCCGGACGCCTCGCACCACGTCGAGCCGTCGAACGCCGACGTCGAGGCGAAGCTGCGCGAGCTCGCTCTGCTCTGAGCCGCGGCGGATTCCCGCCGCACGCGGCGTGCGGTCGAGGATGCCCCTGAGACACCCTCGAAGGAGCCTTCTCCAGCGCATGGCCGGACGCGCGCGCGACATGCGGGGGAACGCACGCGGGACACCCCGCGGAAGCGCGTTTCCCACCGCATTCCCCCACGCGACGGGATGCCCGTGGAACGCGGCGCGCGCGTAGGCTGAGACCGAACGCTGAAGGGGGCGACGATGGCTCAGGAGACCACGGCGAAGAAGGCCGGAGCGACCGCGAAGAAGGCCGGATCGGCCGCGAAGGCCACGCCGAAGAAGGCCGCGGACACCACCCCGACCGCCGCCACGGAGCGCGCCCCCCGCAAGGCGGCGACGGCGAAGAAGGCCGCGCCCTCTGCCGCGAAGAAGACCGCGGCGAAGGCCTCTGCGACTTCCGCCGCGAAGGCGTCCGCGAGGACATCCGCCTCCGCCGGCATCCCCGACGCCGAGCGCGACCTCATCGACGCGGCGATCCGCGACCTGCAGGCCGGTTCGCGCACCTGGGCCGCTCTCAGCGTCGCCCAGCGCGCGACGCTGCTGCGCGCCGTGC
>JBASAE010000122.1:0-6183 GCA_049654285.1 Microbacterium sp. | reverse complement strand
CTGGGGAGTGATCTGGCGCACCGGCGGCTACACCCGTTCGAAGGCCGTCGCCAGGGCGCACGGGCTGAAGAAGAAGGAGCAGCTGCTGGGCTGGCTGTACGTCGGCGGTCGCCCGGAGGGCAAGAAGCCGGGTCACCGCAAACAGGTCGACGCCCGCGAGCTGCTCGGCAGGATGCCGCGGGACTGACGCACCGCGCAGGAGGACGGCATGTGCGCCAGCTACGGGATAGATCCGCGGTTCATCGATGACGAGCTGTTCGCCGACTCCGACGAGCGTCTGCGGGAGGGCCTGCGGTTCTGGGCGGAACGGAACGCCGGCGAGACCCTGCGCCCCACCGGACGACGCCTCCGCAACCTCAACCCCCTCGTGACGTCCGGCTCGGAGGGTCCGGCGCTCGAGCACGCCTGGTGGGGACATCTGGCGAACGGGGCGCCCGTGTCGTACCCCTCGATCAACACCCGCTCGGAGCGTCTCCGGGAGCGACCGGAAGGGCTGCGCGGGCGGGCGATCGCACCGGCGACGGGCTGGTTCGAGCTCCAGAAGCCGTATCGTGCGTGGCACGAGCTCGGGATCGGCGACGGCGTGCTGTTCGGCATGGCCGCGGTCACCCGGCCCGGACGGGACTCCGCGGGCCACTGGCACACGTGCTACTCGGTCGTGATGCGGCCCGCCCCCGCTCACGTCGCGCACGTGCACGATCGAGTGCCGCTGCTGATCCCGGCCGCCTTCGCCGCCGACTGGCTCACGGCCACGGCATCGCGCGGGATCCTCGAGGAGGCCCTGCTGTCAGCGGCGTCCCTCGATGAGCGGATCAGGGCCACGCCCCGCGCGACCGACGACCACGCCGCGCCTCCCGACGACATGCTCTTCTGAGCCGTGTGGTCCGGTGCCCTACACTCGGAAGGGCACGGCGCCACCGCCGTCCGCCGGCTTAGCTCAGTTGGTAGAGCACCTGTCTTGTAAACAGGCGGTCGCGAGTTCGAGTCTCGCAGTCGGCTCCGTCGCGGCCCGCCTCCGTCGAGGGAGGCGCTCCCGCCGCGTCACGGCGTCGGCGTCTCCGACGTCTCGGGGGTCGGGGTGGGGGTCGGCGTCCCGTAGTACGCGTCGCTGGCGACCGTGAGCACGAACTGCGAGAACTCGGCGGGGTCCTTCATCGACCCGACATAGGTCTGGCCGTTCACGATCACCATCGGCGTGCCGTCCAGCACCAGGTCCTTCGTGCCCGGCAGCGGACCCTTCAGCGCCCTGGCCGTGGCCTCCTTCGCCCAGGAGACGTAATCGCCCTCCTCGATGCAGCTGCGCACCTGCTTCACGCTGCCGACCCCGACGGCGCCCGCGAGATCGGCCAGTTCGACGTCGGTCGGCCCGTCGGTGTCGACCTTCGGCTGCGTGGTGAGCAGCTCGTGGTTGTAGGCGTAGAAATGGTCAGGGGCGAAGCTCGCGACGCAGGCGGCGGCCGCCGCCGAGCGCAGCGAGTACTTCGTGCCGTTCGAGCTGGCGTTCAGCAGTGCGACCGGGTGGTACGTGACGCTGACCGCGCCCTCGGAGATCCATCCGGACAGCTGACGGGCGTTGGCGCGCTCGAAGTCGCCCGAGCCGGGTGAGAGGTAGTCGACGTAGATGTGGATGTCGACGGTGCCCGCCGCGGTGGGCTCCGGTGCGGGCGTCGGCGTCGCGGTCTGGCCCGCACCGCTCGCATCCGGCGACGGCGTGCCGTCCGGAGCGCCCTGCTGCTGCTCGGCGCGGGTGACCTCGTGCACGACGACCCCGTCGCCGTCCATCCCCTTCGGGTTGAGCAGCGGCTTCGAGACCGAGGAGCCGACGGCCCACGCCACCGCGGAGCCGATCGCCCCCACTGCCAGCACGGCGACGGCGCCGATGATGACCCGTCTCGCCAGGCGGGCCCGGCTCTGCTTGGCGTGCACCTGCTGTGCCTTCTCACGCACCGCCTCGCGCGAAGAGCTGGGGGCGGGGACGTTCGGCGTCTCGTCGCTCGACATCGTTCCTCTTGAAGATCCGGTGGGGACTGTCCCCACGGCCGCACGAAGCGGCACGTGTCGATGGTAGTCAGGCAGTCTGGGAAAGTACCCAGCCGAGCCCATCCATGCCATACTGAGACCGGCCCGATGGCGGGCCACGGCGGGCGCAGTCCGCCGCTTCCATCACAACGGATCGTCCGGCACGTACCTGCCGGTGAAGGAGAAAGCAATGGCAACCGTCACTTTCGACGAGGCGACCCGCCTCTACCCCGGCGGCACCCGCCCCGCGGTCGACAAGCTGAACATCGAGATCGCCGATGGCGAGTTCCTGGTCCTGGTCGGCCCCTCGGGTTGCGGAAAGTCCACCTCGCTGCGCATGCTCGCCGGCCTCGAAGAGGTCAACGCCGGCCGCATCCTGATCGGCGACCGCGACGTCACCGACGTGCCGCCGAAGGACCGTGACATCGCGATGGTGTTCCAGAACTACGCGCTGTACCCGCACATGACGGTCGCCGAGAACATGGGCTTCGCCCTGAAGATCGCCGGCGTCGGCAAGGAGGAGCGCGCCGCCCGCGTGCTCGAGGCCGCCAAGCTGCTCGACCTCGAGGAGTACCTGAACCGCAAGCCGAAGGCGCTCTCCGGCGGTCAGCGTCAGCGCGTCGCCATGGGCCGCGCGATCGTCCGTCAGCCGCAGGTGTTCCTCATGGACGAGCCGCTGTCCAACCTCGACGCCAAGCTCCGCGTGCAGACCCGCACCCAGATCGCGTCCCTGCAGCGTCGTCTCGGCGTCACCACGGTCTACGTCACCCACGACCAGACCGAGGCGCTCACCATGGGCGACCGCATCGCGGTGCTCAAGGACGGCATCCTGCAGCAGGTCGGCTCGCCGCGCGACCTGTACGAGAACCCCAGCAACGTCTTCGTCGCGGGCTTCATCGGCTCCCCCGCCATGAACCTGTTCCCGGTCGATCTCGCCGAGGGCGGCGTGAAGTTCGGCAGCAAGGTCGTCCAGACCGAGGCGTCCGCCCTGTCCAAGGCGGCAGGCTCCCAGGTCACGATCGGCATCCGTCCCGAGGACATCATCGTCTCGCCCGAGGACGGCCAGGGCCTCACCGTCACGGTCGACCTGGTCGAGGAGCTCGGCGCCGACGGCTACCTGTACGGCCACTCTGAGGTCGAGGGCAAGCGCACCGACATCGTCGCGCGCGTCGACGGCCGTCGTCACCCCAACGCGGGCGACACGGTCGTGCTGGCCCCGATCCCGGGTCACGTGCACCTGTTCGACATCGAGTCGGGCCTGCGCCTGAACGAGCAGGCCATCGCCTCGGCCTGATCACCTCTCACGCAGCGCGGCGCGGGTCGACCACACGGTCGCCCGCGCCGCGTCGTTTCTTCCTGGAGGATCCATGTCGGAGTCCCTGCGGATCACCGCGAGCGCGATCGACCCCGGCCTGCTCGGCCTGCCCTGGTCGACCCCGCTGGCGAAGTGGCCGAGCGAGCACATCGTCTCGCTGCCCAAGGGCCTCTCCCGGCACCTCGTCCGGTTCGCCGACCTGTCCGGCCGCGTGGTCGCCGTCAAGGAGACCACGGCGGAGATGGCGCGGCGCGAGTATGAGATGCTCGGCAACCTCGCTCGCCTCGACGTCCCCTGCGTGAGCCGTGTCGCGGTGATCGCCGGACGGACGGACTCCTCGGGCAAGGCGCTGCCCGCGGCTCTGGTCACCTCGCATCTGCGTTTCTCGATGCCCTACCGCGCGCTGTTCACGCGCGTGCTGCGCCCCGACACGGCGACCCGCCTCGTCGACGCGCTCGCGGTGCTGCTGGTGCGGCTGCACAACGTCGGGTTCTACTGGGGAGACGTGTCCCTGTCGAACACGCTGTTCCGTCGCGACGCAGGCGCGTTCGCCGCCTATCTCGTCGACGCCGAGACCGGCGAGCTGCACGAGGAGGGCCTCACCGACGGACAGCGCGCCTACGATCTGGACCTGGCGCGCACGAACATCGCCGGCGAGATCCTCGACCTCGCCGCGGGCGGCCGGCTGGAACGCGGCGTTGACGCGCTCCAGATCGCGGACGGCATCGTCTCGTCGTACCAGGCGTTGTGGGCGGCGCTGACCGACGAGGAGACGTTCGCGGCGAACGAGGCCTGGCGCATCACCGAACGGGTCGAGCGGCTGAACGCGCTCGGCTTCGACATCGACGAGATGTCGATGGACGCCGCCGCCGACGGCACCGTGCTGCGCATCCAGCCCAAGGTCGTCGACGCCGGGCACCACCAGCGCCGGCTGATCCGGCTCACCGGGCTCGATGTGGAGGAGAACCAGGCGCGGCGTCTGCTCAACGACCTCGACGAGTTCCGTGCGCGCTCCACCCGGCAGTGGGCCGATGAGGAGATGTACGCCCACGAGTGGCTCACCCGCGTGTTCGAGCCCGTGGTGCGGGCGATCCCCTACGACCTGAGGGCGAAGCTCGAGCCCGCCGAGGTGTTCCACCAGGTGCTCGAGCACCGCTGGTACCTCTCGCAGGCCCAGAACCGCTCGGTGCCGCTCGCCGAGGTGCTGAGCAGTTACATCGGCGACGTGCTGAGACACCGCCGCGACGAGGCCACCATCATGGGCCCGCCCACCGAGACGATGAGCCTGCCCGTCGTCACCGGTGCCGTCGAGGTGTCCGACGACACCGCGGCGATCGACTGGCGCGACCTGGTCTGACCACCGCGAGACTGCAAGCCCCCGATGTACGACCGCAATCCCAACACCGGTGCCCCGTTCGGCCAGGACGCCGCGACGGCGGTGGCGCACCAGACCGTGCACCACGGCGGCCGGCACCCGTCCGCCCTGATCCTGCCGGTCATGCCGAGGCGCTGAGGCGCCGGTGACGACACCTGGCGCGGAGAGGATGCCGCGGTCACGGGGCATCCTCTCCACGCGTCAGGCACGGCGCCGCGCGGCGCTCAGGCGATCCACACGGTCTTCAGGTTGCAGAACTCCCGGATGCCCTCCGCCGCGAGCTCGCGTCCGAAACCCGAACGCTTGATCCCGCCGAACGGCAGTTCGGCGTATGAGGCCGTCATGCCGTTGACGAACACCGCCCCCGCCTGCAGCTCCCGCTCCGCGCGCTCGATCTCGACGGCGTCGTTCGACCAGAACGCCGACCCGAGTCCGAAGTCACTGCCGTTGGCCACCGCCAGCGCCTCGTCGAGCGAGGCGACCCGGTACACCGAGGCCACCGGCCCGAACGCCTCCTCCGAGAACAGGCGCATCTGCGGAGTGAGTTCCGCGATCACCGTGGGCCGGTAGTACCAGCCGTCCCCCGGCGCGCGCTCGCCCCCGGTGAGGATGCGCGCGCCCTTCGCCTTCGCATCGTCGACGAGCGCTTCGATGTCACGGCGTCCGCTCTCGGTCGCGAGCGGCCCGATCTGCGTGCCCTCATCGGCCGGGTCGCCGATGACGAGAGCCGCCATGCTCTCGGCGAAGGCACGGGCGAAGTCGTCGTAGACGTCCTCGTGCACGATGAACCGCTTGGCGTTGATGCAGGCCTGCCCGTTGTTGCTCGTGCGAGCCCTTACCGCCGTCTCCACCGCGGCCGGGACGTCCGCCGAGGGCATCACGATGAACGGGTCGGACCCGCCGAGTTCGAGGACGGCCTTCTTCAGCACGTCGCCGGCGGCCGCTCCGATCGCACGACCGGCGCCCTCGGAGCCGGTCAGCGTGACCGCCGCCACCCGAGGGTCGCGGATCACCGCGTCCACACGGGACGAGCCGATCAGCAGGGTCGCGAAGGCGCCGTCCGGGAATCCCGCGCGGGTGAACAGATCACCGAGATAGGCCGCGGCCTGAGGGACGTTCGACGCGTGCTTGAGCACACCGGTGTTGCCCGCCATCAGCGCGGGTGCGGCGAAGCGCACGACCTGCCAGATCGGGTAGTTCCACGGCATCACCGCGAGCACGACGCCGAGCGGGTCGAAGCGGGTCCGGGCGGCGCTGGCGGCGACCGCGGCCGGATCGGACAGCTCGCGCTCCGCCAGGAAGCCTCGTGCGTTCTCGGCGTAGAACCGCATCGTGTGCGCCGACTTCGTCACCTCGGCGCGCGACTGCGCGATCGGCTTGCCCATCTCGGCGGTGATCATCGCGGCGACCTGGGCGGTCTCCGACTCGAGCAGGTCGGCGGCGGAGCGCATCCACGCGGCGCGCCGCTCCCATC
>JBASAE010000121.1:0-6399 GCA_049654285.1 Microbacterium sp. | reverse complement strand
AGGGGCATCCGCGCGCGGATGCCCCTCCGTGTCTCGGGTCACGGCTGGCAGACCGCCGGCCGCGCGAGGTTCAGATCGATCGAGCGCAGCTCGGATCCGATGTGCGGACCGTCGTTGAAGTACAGCCGGCAGTCCGAGCCCAGCGCGAGGTGGAACCCGCCGTCGTAGAGACGCGTCGGAGCGAGCGTGCTCTGATCGACGATCCAGATCGAGCCCGCCGCGTAGGCGTACAGATCCCCGTTGGGCAGGAACCCGATCGTCGTCCCGGCGTCGTTCCAGGTGGGGGCCGTCGACCCCGCGCCCAGAGGCACCGTCGCGGTCACGGTGCGGGTCACCGGGTCGAACTGGAAGAGCCGGTTCTGCGCGACTCCCCAGACCGTCCCGTCAGCCGCCGAGGTCAGCGCCGTGATCGAGGTCACCCCGGGGAACGGCGCGCCGTCCCACACGGCCGTGTCGGTCACCGTGTCCCAGACGAACAGCTTCGCGGTGCTCTGGGTCGGCGTCGTCCCCAGGCCGCCGGCGATGGTCGTCCCGCCGACGATGAGCGAGCCGGATGCTGCGACCGCGACGACGCCCTGGTCGGGCACGACGTCGTCGTGCACCGCGACGTCACCGGTGACGGTGTCGATCAGGGTGAGTGCGCCCTGCAGCATCCCGTATCCGGCGATCGTGCCGACGGCGAGCGTGTCGCCCGTCTTCGCCAGGCCCGAGGGACGGTCCTGCCCCTGTGTGCCCAGCTTCGCGAGACTGCGCGGGTTCACGCCGTAGTCGAAGGGCTGGGCGGGATCGAACTCGAGGATGTCGGCGTGCGGGTAGATGCCCAGGTACAGCTTGCCGTCGGCCATCAGCATCCCCTCGGCCTGCCCGACGGTGCCCTTCGGGTACTGGGTCGCGGTCTGGGTCACGGTGTCGAACACGCTCAGACCGCCGGACTGGTATCCGGTCGCATAGAGCTTTCCGTCGTCGGTCCCCACCAGCGAGCGGATCGCAGCCGGCGCCCCGTCGACCTCGGGGGTGATCTGCCACACCGCGTCGTCTCCGGGCGAGTAGTTGCTCATCGTGCCGCCGTAGAACACGGTCGAGAGGCTGCGGCCGTGCACCGGGTCGGTGAACCAGCCCGAGCCCTTCGAACTGGGCACGATCGTGTTCGAGGCGATCTGCACGTCGGACGCGTCGCGCGTCGACGGGTCGTAGGAGCGGAAGTGCAGGTCCTCGCCGATCCAGTACACCCGCCCGTCCGGACCGAGCGGAGACACGTTGACCATGAGCGACTGCGTGCCGAGGTCGGTCCACGTGCCCGTGGTCGTCGAGTAGTGCAGGAGCACGTCGTCGGTCAGGCGCAGGAACAGGTCGTTCCCGACCGACTGCATGTCGTCGATCGAGAGGGCGCCGCTGTGGTTCGCCGGGAGGGCGACCTGCGTCGTCACGCCCGTCGCGAGGTCGCGCCGGAACAGCTTGGCGCCGTCCATCCCCACACCGAGGTAGGCATGGGAGCCGACGACCTCGATCGCGCGCAGGTACGCCGCGTTCGCGTCGGGGCGCCCGCGATCGGTGAACGAGCCGGTCGCCGGGGTAAACTCGACGAGCCGGCCGCCCGGATAGGTGCCGATGAGCACCGTGCCCGAGGGGGTGACATCCATCCCGAAGAGCGCCGAGGTGCCCGGATAGGGCACGCCCAGGTCAACGAGCCCGTCGACTCCGGGGGCCATCCGATAGAGGTGTCCGTTGAGCGCGCCGCCGATGTACGCCGTGCCGTCGGGCATCGTCGTGCCGCTGTAGAAAGCGCCCGCGCCGGTGGCGCCGCCGGTCGCGATGAGCTCGCCGGTGGCGGCGTCGACCTGTGCGATCTGTGCGACGGGGTCGCCGTTCATGGGGAGGTACGCGATGGTCCTTGAGCCGACCTCGGCGTAGACCGGATAGTTGAGGCCGATGTTGTGGATGATCGATCCGTGCGACTCGACGGCGGGAGAATCGTCGACCCGCACGCTCACGTCGTCGATGTACCCCTTGACGCTGTAGCCGTTCGGGGCGAAGTAGAACACCGCGGCGCTCACCGCGCCCGCCGGTGCCATCGCCGACCACTGCGACTGCGTCCACCACGACGAGGTGTCGAGGATCTGCATCGAGCGGTCGAGCAGGGCGCCCGAGGAGTCGAAGAAGTCGAGGTACACATGCGGCGGCCCGGTCAGCCACGACGAGACGCTCGTGACGTAGCGGGTTCCCGCCGTCACGGCGAAGCGATCGCTCTGCAGGCCGAACCCGCCGGTGGTGGTGTCGATCCACAGGGAGTGCGGAGCCGAGGTGTACTGGTTCGCCGAGAGGGGGATCTGATTCGGCGTCGTCCACATCACGTTCCATCCGGGAACGGGATCGGATGACGTCGGCGTCTCGTCGAATCCTCCGTTCGCGACGAGGTTCGGGCCCTGCGCCGCCGCGACGGACGGCACCGTCAGCGTCGCGGCCAGCAGACCGAGCGCAACGGCCATGGTCGCCACGACTCTGCGCCGTCGACGCGGTCGGATATGGGAATCGGGACTGTGGATGGTCATCCCTGCTCTCCTTCGAACTGATGACGCGCTCCGCTCCGCGAAGCGCCGGGAGGCACGGTGCCTCCACGCCTTGCTGCCTCCGGCGGGTCAGCCGCTGGACGCCTCGCCCCGCGCCCGTTCGGATGCCGAGAGGTAGTCACGGGCACGCACGATGTCGAGCCCGGACAGCATCCGCTCGAGCGGCACCTCCCCCGCGGCGGAGACCAGCACGACGCCGATGAGGCCGGGATCGGCGATCTCGACCGCGGCGCCGTGGCGGCGCTTGAGCTCGGCCAGGCGGGTGAGGTTGTCGTCGAGGTGCACCACCGCCGCGTCGAGCGACACCGTCGCCACCGCCATCGGCGTGTAGTTCGTGCTGGCCGCGACGATCCGACCGACCGGATCGACGATCGCCGAGGGCGCGGGCTGCGCGATCGCCGAGAGCACGAACGCCTCCGACTCGTAGGCGAGCTGCTGCTGGAGGAACCCGCCGTGGAAGTTGGACGGGAAGACGACGACGTCCGGACGCTCCGCCGCGACACGGGCGCGTTCCGCCGCGAAGTTCAGGTCGAAGCAGACGAGCGCGCTCACGCGGCCGATGTCGAGGTCGAAGACGGTGGCCTCCTCGCCGTAGGAGAGCCCGAGGCGCTCGGCCTCGTCCAGCGTCACGACGCGCTTCTCATGCCGGCCGACGATACGTCCCGCGCGGTCGATCGCCGTGACCGTGTTGAAGAGCCGGCCGTCGCGCTCGCGCACGGCGTCGAAGACGATGTTCGCGCCCATCTCGGCGGCGACCTGCTGCAGGGCCCGTTCGAAGCGGTCCCCCCGGGCGGCGAGGTACTCGGCGCGGTGCGGCAGGAACCAGGCGTCGTCGGGCTGGTCGGCGTACTCGGGCAGGAGCACCAGGTCGGGCGCGTGCAGGGCGGCCTCCCGCAGCCTCTCCCGCCAGTGCGCGATCATCGCGGCGACCGCCTCGTCGGCCGACGTCTGCGCGGCGACGAGCCGCGGGGTCGCCCCCAGCGCGATCAGAACGGCCGTGCTCATTTCATCCCGCTCGTCATGGTGCCCCGCTCGAAGTACTTCTGGAGGATCAGGTAGACGATCACGATCGGCACGAAGGTGATCACGGCGCCCGCCATGGTCTGCGCCATCGAGGCGTCCTTGGCGAACATCGACAGCAGGCCCACGGTGATCACGTAGTTGCCGGGGGTACGGGTCACCACGAGCGGCCAGAGGAAGTCGTTCCAGTGCCAGAGGAAGACGAACACCGAGAGCGTCGCCATGACGGGCTTCAGCTGCGGGAGCAGGATGCGGAAGAAGATGCGCCACTCCCCGGCGCCGTCCATGCGCGCCGCCTCGAAGAGCTCGTCCGGGACGCCCGCGATGAACTGACGCATCAGGAAGAGCGCGAACATGTTCACCAGGGTCGGCGCGATCAGTCCCCACAGCGTGTCGACGCCGTTCATCTTCGAGATCATCAGGAACTGCGGGATGAGGGTGAGGTGGTACGGAACCATCATCGTCGACATGATGAGCCAGAACAGCACCGTGCGCCCGGGGAACCGCTTCTTGGCGAAGACGTAGGCGGCCGTCGTCGAGATGAGCAGCACCAGCACGACCGAGATCACCGAGTAGAGCAGCGTGTTGAGCATCCAGCGCCCCAGGTCGGGGTTGCCGAGCATGGCCTCGTAGGCGTCGAAGCTGAGCCCCGCGGGAACCAGGGCGCCGGGGAGGGTGATCTGCTGCCCGCCGCGCATCGAGAGCATGACCATGACGTAGAACGGGAAGATCGTCCCGACCGCGACGAGCGCGAGCGGAAGGTGCGGCGCGAAGGCCCGCAGGCGGCGGCGCAATGGACGACGGGGGGTCACGACGGTCACGTCAATCCACATCCTTGAAGAAGCTGCGCTGCACCAGGCTCACCACGAGGGTGATCGCCAGCAGGATCACGCCGATCGCGCTGGCGTAGCCGAAGTCGAACGATCGGAAGGCGGCGTCGTAGATGAAGTAGGTCAGCGTGTAGCTCGATCGCACCGGGCCGCCGCCGGTCATCACGTAGATGAGATCGAAGACCTGGAACGACTGGATGATCTCGAGGATCACGACGAAGAAGAGCTGCGGGCGGATCTGCGGGAGCGTGATGTGCCAGAAGACGTGCCAGGCGTTGGCTCCGTCCATCCGCGCAGCCTCGTAATACTCGGCGGGGACGGCGAGCAGGCCCGCGAGGATGATGAGCATGTCGTAGCCGAAGCGCGTCCACACCGACACCGCCGACAGCGAGGGCAGCACCAGCGAGTCCGAGCTCAGGAAGCCCACGGGATCGGCGCCGAACATCGTGATGACCGCGTTGAGCGGTCCCTCCGCGGAGTAGATCCATCGCCAGACCAGTCCCGTGGTCACGAAGCTCGTGAGCACGGGGAGGAAGTAGAGCGCCCGATAGGTGCGGATGCCGCGCATCGAACGGTTCGCCATCATCGCCATGACGACCGAGACCGCCACGGTCGCGGGGACGGCGATCGCGACGTAGACGAAGGTCACACGCAGCGACTCCCAGAAGACCGCGTCGGCGAAGAGGCGCTGGAAGTTGTCGAAGCCGATCCAGGTCATCGCCCCGGTGATCCGGTACTTGAACAGGCTCAGCACCATGCCCCACAGGGTCGGCACGAGGCGGAACACCACGAACAGCACCACGAAGGGGGCGGCGAACAGCACGAGGGTCCACACGGTCCCGAGGTGACGCCGCGGGCGCCGTGGCACGGAGGGGGTGGCCGGTGCGGTCGGCGGGGCCGGAGCGACGAGGGTCTGGGTCATCTGCTTCTCCTGGGCGGGGAGGTCGACCGGGAGCGGGAGGGCCCGCTCCCGGTCGAGAAGGGCCGGTCCGTCCGGCCCCGCTGGTCAGCCGCGGGCGATGGTCGCGGTGACCTCGTCGGCCGCCGTGTCCAGGGCGTCCTGGACCGAGGTGCGGCCCAGGAGGGCGGCCTGCAGCTGCGGGATCAGCGACGTCTCGATCGCCGCGGTGAAGGGCGAGAGGACGCCTGCGTGCATCCGGTCGACATACCGGCCCTGCTGCCACATCAGGGTGCCCTCTTCGTAGATGTCACCCTGGTCGGCCCGCGGCGAGTAGTAGCCGCGGTCCAGGTTGAAGGTCGCCAGGTTCTCGGGCTGGGTCACCCACTGGATCCACTTCTTGGTGGCCTCGGCGTTCTTCGAGCCCTCCAGCATCGCGAGCGTGCCGACCGTTCCGAACCCGTAGCCCTCGCCGTCCCGGCCGAGCGGGGCCTTGATCACGAGGTCCTCCTCGGGGATGCCCCACTGCGTGAGCAGCGACGCCTCGGTGCCGAAGGTGAAGGCCACCTTGCCCTGCGCGACCGGGTTGAGGTCCTCGGAGGCCTGGACGGTGAGAGCCTCGGTCGGCGCGTAGCCGTTGTCGACCATCGTCTTGATGAAGTCGAGCGCCTCGACGCCCTCGGGTCCGTTGAACGTGGGCTCGGTGCCGTCCTTCGAGAGCACCTCGCCGCCGGCCGACCAGAGGAAGGGGTAGAAGTTCAGGTTGGCGGCGGCGGTGGTCGCCGTCTCGACCTGCATGACCCAGTACCCGGCGTCTTTGATCTTCGGGGCGACCTCGAGGACCTCGGCCCAGGTCGTCGGGTAGTCCGCCTCGGAGATGCCGGCGACATCCATCACCTTCTTGTTGAAGATCGTGGTGTTGACCGAGGTCAGCACCGGCGCGCCGTAGAGCTTGCCGTCGACGGTGGCCGCCGCGATCGTGTGCGGGGCGAAGCCCGCCTCGTCGTCCCCGAGGACCCCCGTGAGGTCGGCGAGCGCACCCTGCGCCTGATACCCGGGGATCTGGAAGTCGTTCATGTAGAGC
>JBASAE010000120.1:0-12013 GCA_049654285.1 Microbacterium sp. | reverse complement strand
GCGCGAAGCGGCCGCTCATCGTCGCCGGCGGCGGCGTGATCTACTCCGGCGCCGAACAGGCGCTGCGTGCGTTGGCGGAGGCCACCGGCATCCCGGTCGGCACCACGCAGGCCGGCGGCGGCGCGCTGCCCTGGGACCACCCGCAGTATCTCGGCGGCGTCGGCGCCACCGGGAGCACGGCGGCGAACCGCCTCGCCGCGGCCGCCGACGTCGTGATCGGCGTCGGCACCCGGTACAGCGACTTCACCACGGCATCCCGCACCGCGTTCCAGCACCCCGACGCCGTGTTCGTGAACGTCAACGTCGCCTCCTTCGACGCCTACAAGCACGGCTCGCAGCTGCCGGTCGTCGCCGATGCGCGTGAGACCCTCACAGCGCTCGCCGATGAGCTCCGCGGGCTGCGGGTCGACGCCGACTACGCCGCGCGGATCGCGGCGGAGAAGGGCGAGTGGGACGCTGCGGTCGACGCCGCGCTCGCGCCCACGGGCCGGGACCTGCCCGGGCAGCCCGAGATCATCGGCGCGGTCCGCTCCGCGCTGGACGACCGCGACGTGATCGTGCAGGCGGCCGGGTCGCTGCCCGGCGACCTGCACAAGCTCTGGCGTGTCTCCGACCCGCTCGGATACCACGTCGAGTACGCCTACTCGTGCATGGGGTACGAGATCGCCGGGGGCCTCGGCGCCAAGCGCGGGCTGCTCGCCGCGGGCGACGATCGCGACGTCGTCGTGATGGTCGGCGACGGCTCGTACCTGATGCTGAGCTCCGAGCTCGTCACCGCGGTCGCCGAGGGCATCAAGCTCATCGTGATCCTGGTGCAGAACCACGGCTTCGCGTCGATCGGGCATCTGTCCGAGACGGTCGGCTCCGAGCGCTTCGGCACGAAGTACCGGCGATACGACGCGGGGGCACGCAACTTCCAGGGCGGCGACGTCCTGCCCGTCGATCTCGCGATGAACGCGCGCAGCTACGGCGTCGACGTCATCGAGATCGGGCAGGGGGGCTCGGCGATCGACGACCTGACATCCGCGATCGCCGCCGCCAAGGCGTCCGACCGCACCACCCTCATCCACATCGAGAGCGATCCGACCGTCTACGCGCCCGAGGGCGAGGGCTGGTGGGACGTGCCGGTCGCCGAGGTCTCGACGACCGCGTCCGCCCGGCGTGCCCGCGCCGAGTACGAGCAGCAGCGCAGCGTGCAGCGGCCGTTGCTCTGAGCCGTCCGCCCGCAGCCATCCGTCGGGAGGATGCCGGACGTCCGCTCCTCAGAACAGCAGGTACACCGCTCCCGCGGCGGTCAGCCAGATCACGATCCGGTCGAACAGGCGCTGGGAGATCCGCCGAGCGACGGCCAGTCCGATGAACGCCCCGGCGACCACGAGCGGGGCGAGGACCAGCACCATCAGGAGCACCTGAGGGGTGATCAGGCCGAGACCGGTGAGCAGCGGCACCTTCGCGATGTTGATGATCGCGAAGAACCACGCCGAGGTGCCGAGGAACACCTGCACCGGGGTGCGCGTCGCGAGGAAGTACATCGCCATCACCGGCCCGCCCGAGTTGGCGACCATGGTGGTGAAGCCGGCCAGCGTGCCGTAGGCGGTTCCGGCGATCCGGCCCGCCGGCTTCGCCGTGCGATGCCGTCGCCAGAGCGTGACCCCGATCATGGTCAGCAGGATGGCGCCGATCGCGCGCCGCACGATGCCGTCGTCGCCGATCGCGAGGAACGCGAAGCCGAGCACGAGCCCGGCGACCACCGCGGGCGCCAGCCGCAGCAGCGTCGGCCAGTCGGCGTGGCGCCGGTAGAAGGTGAGTGCGAAGACGTCGCCGATGATGAACAGCAGCAGCACAGCCGCCGTCGAGGTGCGGGCGGGCAGGACGCCGGCGGCCAGCACCACGGTCACGGTGGCGCTGCCCGGGATCGCGGTCTTTCCGATCCCGGCGACCACCGCCCCCAACCCCAACAGCGCCCAGGCGAGCGGCGCCAGCTCGATCATCGGGCGCGGGCGATCTCGGCGGCGACGGCGTCGTGACCGTGGTCTCGGGCGAGGTCGATCGGCAGGCGGCCCTGGCCGTCGGGGATCCGCACGTCGGCACCGCCGTCGACGATTGCGCGGACCACGTCCACGTAGCGCTGCGAGCCGTCGCCGAGCACGATCGCCTCGTGCAGGGCCGTCCAGTCGAGATCGTTGACGTGGTTCGGGTCGACCCCGGCCTCGAGCAGGATGCTCACCGTCGTGAGCAGGCCCCGCTCGGAGGCCGGGATCAGCGCGGTGCCGCCGAAGCGGTTGACGCTCCCCAGATCGGCGCCGTGCTGCAGCGTCATCCGCAGGATCTCGTCGTGTCCGCGGGCCCCGGCGTACAGGTACGCGGAGTCCTGGATGTCGTCCTTCGCGTTGACGTCGGCCCCGGCCTCGATCAGGACCCGGGCCGCGTCGACGTTGTTCGCCTTGGTCGCCGCGACCAGCGGCGTCATCCCGCCCTGGCCGCGGCTCTCGAGATCGGCCCCGGCGGCGATCGCGGTGCGGACGGCGTCGGCGTCGCCGCGCGAGGCGGCGGCGAACAGATCGGCGGACGTGGCGGTCATTGCGGTCTCCTCAGGAGTGGGTGCGACGGTCTGCGCGGACGTCGGGGGCGCGACGGGCTCCGGTGCGGTGCATCCGGCCAGCATCAGAGCCGTCACCAGCAGCAAGGTCACGAGCACGGGTGGGGAGGATCTCGGTCGAGGCATCCTTCTGGTATACCAAATTAGTCTGAAGGGACGCCCCCGAGGCGATCCGCAGAGGTCGCGATCAGATCTTCCGTCTCCGTGGCATCAGGCGCACCGCCGGCACGGGCGGCGCGGGGATGCGCTCGTCGCCATGACCTGGGACATGGCCGAACCGGTCGGAACCGGCCTCCCACGCCTCCCGCGCCTCGACGATCTCGTCGTGGCTGCGCGCGGCGAAGTTCCACCACATCACCAGATCCTCCGCGAACGGCTCGCCGCCGATCAGGAACAGCAGCGCGCCCCCTTCGCTGACCACCTCGACCGCATCCCGCGAGTCGCCGAGGTACAGCATCTCGTCACCCGCGAGCTCATGTGCGGCGACGTGGACGTCGCCGTCGACGAGCACGACCGCGTGTTCCCAGGCGACCGTGAGCGGCAGCTCGACCCGGCTCCCGGCCGGCACCCGGATCTCGGCGCCGACGATCGGCGTGTAGACGGTCGCGGGGGAGGAGACCCCGGCGAAATCGCCCAGCACCACGGTCGCCGAGGCGTCTTCCCCGTCTGCGGCGGGCAGCGGGACGACGGGCAGCTCGGTGTGCCGTTCGAACCCGCGGGCGGTCGCCCCGCTCGGCAACGCCACCCAGAGCTGCAGGGCGTCCAGCGGCACGGCCTCCTCGCCGATCGAGTACTCCGAGTGCGCGATGCCCGTGCCCGCGGTCATCAGGTTCAGCTGGCCGCGGCGCAGCTCGACGTCACTGCCGATCGTGTCGCGGTGACGGATCTCGCCGACCAGCGGCCAGGTCACGGTCTGCAGGCCGATGTGGGGGTGCGGCTCGACGCGCATCCGCACCTCCGCGGGCCCGAACCGGTCGAGGAAGCACCAGGCGCCGATGGTCGGCAGGTTGCGGTGCGGCAGCGTGCGCAGCACGTTCATCGCCCGGACGCCGCCGAGCGGCACTTCACGCGGCTCGAGCACGAGCCGCCGGGGGCCGATCACGACCGGACTTCGGGGAAACGCACCACCGCGCCCGCCACCTCGTTGGTGCGCAGGTACTTGGCGATGAACGGGCAGTACGGCACGATCGTGTCACCGGAGGCCACGGCATCGGCCAGCGCCTCGGCGGCCAGGGTGCCGGCGACGCCGCCCCCGCGGAACGCCGGGTCGACCTCGGTGTGCGTGAACAGGATCTCGCCGGGACGGCGCTGGAACTCGGCGAAGCCGGCCAGCGTGTCGCCGGAGTGGATCTCGTAGCGGGATGCCTCGTCGTTGCGCGTGACGGTCAGGTCTGCCATTGCTCCTCCTCGGACGGTGTCTCCAACCTATCCCCGCCGGGCGACATCGGGGCCGGATCCGGGGTCGGGGCGGCGGATGCCCGGCTGTGGACGAGCCGGGGCGGGTGTCGCCGGCGGTGGTTACGCTGGAGGGATGCCGCAGCCCACGCCTCCGTACGACGAACCGCCGTACCCGGACGAGCCCTGGGGTGAGCCCGAGGACCTCGACTGGATCCCGCCGGAGGACGGGTGGGAGCCTCCGCTCGACTGGGGGCAGGGGCCGGTGACGCCGGCCGACCCGGCATCCGGCGCCGCTCCGGCGTCCGTCCCCGGCCGGACGTCCGCCCCGTCTGCACCCGGACGCCCCGCGCCCAGCCGGTTCGCGACCCCGATCGACGCGCTCCGCACGGTGTTCGGCTACGACGCGTTCCGCGGCGACCAGTCCGCGATCGTCGACCAGGTGGTCGCCGGCGGGGACGCCGTGGTGCTGATGCCCACGGGCGGCGGCAAGTCGATCACGTACCAGGTGCCCGCGCTGGTGCGCGAGGGCACCGGCCTGGTGATCAGCCCGCTCATCGCGCTCATGCACGATCAGGTCGACGCGCTGCGCGCCAACGGCGTCAGGGCCGCGTACCTCAACTCGACGCAGTCGCCCGATGAGCGCCGTCAGGTCGAGCGCGAGTACCTGTCGGGCGAGCTCGACCTCGTCTACGTCGCGCCCGAGCGGCTCTCGTCGCCGGCGACCACGGCGCTGCTGCAGCGCGGCGTGCTCAGCGTGATCGCGATCGACGAGGCGCACTGCGTGTCGCAGTGGGGTCACGACTTCCGGCCCGACTATCTCGCGCTCGGCGATCTGGGAGAGCGGTTCCCCGGGGTGCCGCGCATGGCGCTCACGGCCACCGCCACCCGTGCGACGCATCGGGAGATCACCGAGAGGCTGCAACTGGGAGGCGCGCAGCACTTCGTCGCGAGCTTCGACCGGCCCAACATCCAATACCGCATCGTGCCGAAGGCCGACCAGCGCAAGCAGCTGGTCGGGTTCATCCGTCAGATGCAGTCCGACGACGGCGCGGCCCCCGCCGGCATCGTCTACGCCCTCAGCCGCAAGTCGGTCGAGCAGACCGCCGACCACCTCGTCGCCCAGGGCTTCGACGCGCTGCCGTACCACGCGGGCCTCCCCGCCGAGGTGCGCGCGGCGAACCAGGCGCGGTTCCTGCGCGAGGAGGGCGTCGTCATGGTCGCCACGATCGCGTTCGGGATGGGCATCGACAAGCCCGATGTGCGGTTCGTCGCGCACATCGACCTGCCCAAGTCGGTCGAGGGCTACTACCAGGAGACGGGCCGTGCCGGTCGTGACGGCGAACCGTCGATCGCATGGATGGCCTACGGCCTCGGCGACGTCGTGCAGCAGCGCCGACTCATCGACCAGAGCCCCGGTGATCGCACCTTCAAGCAGCGCATGGGACAGCATCTCGATGCGATGCTCGCGCTGTGCGAGACGGTCGCCTGCCGCCGACAGAACCTGCTCGGCTACTTCGGGCAGGAGTCCGAGCCCTGCGGCAACTGCGACACCTGTCTGGAGGCGCCCGAGACCTATGACGGCCTGATCCCCGCGCAGAAGCTGCTCTCCACGATCGTGCGGCTGAAACGCGAACGCAATCAGGCGTTCGGGGCGGGTCATCTCCTCGACATCCTGCGCGGTTCGTCCACCGAACGGATCCGAAGGTTCGGACACGACCAGCTCGCCACCTACGGCATCGGGCAGGACCTCTCCGAGCAGGACTGGCGCAGCGTCGTGCGGCAGCTGCTGGCCCGCGGCATCCTCGTCGCACAGGGGGAGTACGGCACGCTCGCGCCCGGCGACGCCGCTCCGGGCGTGCTGCGCGGCGAGACGCCGGTGCCGCTCCGCAAGGACACGATCGGGCGGGTCTCGGCGAGCCGGGCGCGCAAGTCGTCGGCATCCGAGGCGCTGGACGCCGGGGACCGGCCGCTCTTCGAGGCGCTGCGCGCTTGGCGGGCCGAGATCGCACGCGAGCAGGGGGTGCCGGCGTACATCGTGTTCGGTGACGCCACCCTGCGCGCGCTCGCCGAGCACCGCCCGCCCTCGCTCGACGCCCTCGACGGCATCACCGGCATCGGTGCGAAGAAGCGCGAGGCCTACGGCGAGGCCGTGCTCGAGGTCATCGCCGCGAACTGATCCCGCACGAAAGGGGGCCCAGGCGACCGCGCACAGCGCATCACGAGCCATCCGGTGCCGGCGTAGAGCGGGCGACGGGACGGGGAAGCTGCTGCGCCGGGCATCCGCCCGCCGTAGGCGGGCGTGCCGACATCCACAACCGGGCATCACCCGGCAATGTTTCACGGTGTGACGGGGGATGTCGCCGGATGACGGCGGGGCAATACAGTGTCATCTCATGACTTCTCCGCAGACCACCGCCGCGCCCGCGCTGATCCGCACCGCCCGTGACGTGCACGCCCTCATCGCCGAGAAGGGCTCGCAGGGGGCGAAGACCAAGGCGATCATCGTCCTCGCCCTCGGCGGCATCTTCATGGACGCCTACGACTTCTCGTCGCTCGCCTTCGGCATCACGGCCGTCAAGGAGGAGTTCGGGCTCAGCCCGCTGATGACGGGGTTCGTCAACGCGTCGATCATGGTCGGCTCGGTGGTCGGCGCGATCTTCGGCGGCATGCTCGTGGACCGGTTCGGCCGGTACAAGCTGTTCATGGCCGACATGGCGTTCTTCGTGGTCGCCGCGATCGGCTGCGCCCTCGCGCCGAACGAGTGGGTGCTGATCTTCTTCCGGTTCGTGATGGGCATCGGCGTCGGCCTCGACCTGCCGGTGGCGATGTCGTTCCTTGCCGAGTTCTCCAAGCTGCGCGGCTCGGGCAGCCGCTCGCAGCGCGTGAACGCCTGGTCGCCGGCCTGGTACATCGCCACCGGGTTCGGCTACCTGCTGGTGCTGGTGGTCTTCCTGCTGCTGCCCCTCGCGCAGCACGGGATCCTGTGGCGCATCGTGGTCGGCTTCGGCGCGGTGCCCGCGATCATCGTGCTGCTGGTGCGGCGCCGCTACATGGCCGAGTCGCCGCAGTGGCTCGCCGATCAGGGCGACCTGCGCGGTGCGGTCGACGTGATGCGCTCGCACCACGGGCTGGACGTGCAGCTCGCCCCGGACGCCGAGACCGCGCGCAGCGTCGCAAAGGCCCGCACCGGGCACTGGCGTCAGTACGGCGAGCTGTTCCAGGCCCGCTATCGGCTGCGCACGATCGCGGCGCTGTGCGTCTCGGTGTTCTCCACCTTCGGCTACAACGCCGTCGCCTACGGCACGCCGCTGATCATCTCGCTGCTGTTCCAGCAGGGGCCGTTGGTCACGATCGTGTCCGCGCTGGTGATCAACCTCGGATTCGGCGCCGCCGGAGGCATCCTCGGCGTCGGCGTTGTGAACCGGATCGGCGCGCGCAGGCTCACGATCATCGGCTTCGCGATCCAGACGACCTCGCTGGTCGTCCTCGCCGCGGTCGGCGTACCCTCCGGTGCCCTGGTCGCGATCTCGATCGCGATGCTCGCCGCGTTCGTGTTCGCGCAGGCCGGCGGGCCGGGCGCGAACCTGATGAGCTACGCGACGCTGTCGTACCCGACCCGTCTGCGCGGGGTGGGCGTCGGCTTCAACGAGGCCGTCAAGCGGGTGTTCTCGATCGTGTCGCTGGTGTACTTCCCGGTGCTCGCGGCGTCGCTGTCCACCGGGGTGTTCTGGGTCGTCGCGCTCGCGCCGCTGGCCGGCCTGATCTCGTTGCTGATCATCACGTGGGACCCCACCGGCAAGGATGTCGACGCCGAGGACCAGCAGAGCTGAGCGCCTTGCCGGGTCGCGGGGTGGGTCAGCCCTTCTTCGCCGCCTTCCGCAGGGCCTTCTCCGAGATCGGGGCCTCGCCCGAGGCGTCCAGCGCCGCGTAGTACGCGCGGGCCTCGTCCTGTCGCTGCTGCTCGATGCCGCTCGCGAGGGGGGCGCGCACGTGCTCGGGCTCATAGCCGAACGCGCCGACCAGATCGAGTGCGTACGGACGCAGCCGCGCGCACAGCCGGTCGATGTAGCTCGACACCGCGGCCGCTCGCTGGGTCGACAGTCGTCCGTTGATGAGGTGCCAGGCGAGGTGCTTCTCGACCAGCTGCAGGCCGAACAGGTCGCGCAGCCAGGTCATCACCTGCCTGGTCGACGCGTCCTCCACCTTGTGCACGGCATCGGTGAACGCCTCCCACTGCAGCAGCTCGCCGTGCGCACGGGCCGCCTCGATGAGCTCCGCCTGGTTCTCGTTGAACAGCTGCTGCCCGAGCGCCTTGTCCTTGCCCGCGGGGCGCAGCCGCCCGGCGATGTCGGCCACCATCTGCTGCACCCGGTCGGTCAGCAGCTCGTGCTGCTGCTCCTCGCGCAGGCCGTTCTCCACCGAGCGCGCCGTGGACCCCAGGTCGGCGACAGCCTGTCCGAAGGCGCGCAGCCCCGCTCCGTGGAACACCTTGCCGGCGGTCTGCCCGACCGCGTAGGCGGCCAGCTTCGCGGCGTCCTTGTCCTTGAACTGCGCCGCGTAGTCGGTCAGCAGCCGCTTGCCGACCAGCTGCAGCAGCACGTTGTTGTCGCCCTCGAAGGTGGCGTAGATGTCGAGGTCGGCGCGCAGGCCGACCAGCCGGTTCTCGAACATGAACCCGGCGCCGCCGCACGCCTCGCGGCACTCCTGCAGGGTGTCCAGGGCGTGCCAGGTCGACAGCGGCTTGAGCGCGGCGGCGAGCGTCTCCAGATCCTCCCGATCGGCGGGGGTGTCGGTGCGGCCCGAGAACACGCCGTCGAACTTCTGCAGGAACTCGTCGTGCGCGAAGATCTGCGCGTACGTGGTCGCCAGACGCGGCAGCAGCCGGCGCTGGTGCTTGCCGTAGTCGAGCAGCACGACCTCCTGCCCGTCCGCGCCGTCGAACTGACGGCGCTGGGTCGCGTACGTGATCGCGATGTGCAGGCCGAGGGCGGATGCCCAGGACGACGCGCCGTCGAGCGACACGCGACCCTGCACAAGCGTGCCGAGCATGGTGAAGAACCGGCGGCCGGGGCTGTCGATCTCGCTGGTGTAGGTCCCGTCCGCGGCGACGTCACCGTAGCGGTTCAGCAGGTTGGTGCGGGGGATGCGCACGTGATCGAAGCTGAGCCGGCCGTTGTCGATGCCGTTCAGGCCGCCCTTCAGGCCGTCGTCCTCGCGGCCGATGCCGGGCAGGTCCTCTCCGTCCTCGTCGCGCAGCGGCACGTAGAAGCAGTGCACGCCATGATTCACGCCGTTCGTGATCAGCTGCGCGAACACGGTCGCGGCGATGCCGTGCAGCGCGGCGTTGCCGAGGAACTCCTTGGTCGCCGCGCGGAACGGCGTGTTGATCACGAACTCCTCCGTCGCCGGGTCGTACGTCGCGGTGGTGCCGACCGCGGCGACGTCCGAGCCGTGCCCGATCTCGGTCATCGCGAAGGCGCCCGGGATCGAGAGGTCCATGATGCCGGGCAGCCAGCGCCTGTGGTGCTCCTCGGTGCCGAGCTGCAGCACCGCGCCGCCGAACAGGCCCCACTGCACGCCCGACTTGATCTGCAGGCTGGGGTCGGCGGCGACCAGCTCCTCGAAGCCGGCGATGTTGGCGCCGTTGTCCTCCTCACCGCCGAAGGCGAGGGGGAAGGCGCGGTGCACGGCGTTGTTCTCGACCAGCAGGTGCAGCTGGGTGAGCACCCGCTCGCGGTGCTCGTCCTTTCCGAGGCTGTCGTCGCGCCAGAACGCCGGGTCCTTGATCAGCTCGCGGGCCTCGCGACGTGTGTGCGCCCAGGTGCCCATGAGGAGTTCGTGGACGCGGTCGACGTCGAGCTCGTGAACCGTGGTGTCGTCGGTCTGAGTGTTCGTCCGGGTGGCGGCGTCGACCATGAGCGTCCTCTCGCGGGAGTGTCGGGGCGCTTTCATGGTAGGTCTTTCACAACGTCGATAGAAGCCGAATGGAGGATTCATCCAAATCATACCGGCCCCGGGTTTCCGACGGATTGTGGCGGGGCCACAGGAGGCGTCCCGAATCGCGATGTCGGGGGCGCCCGCTAGCGTGGAGGAATGGCATCTGTGATCACCGGTCCGGACGGGCGGGCGCGCTGCGGCTGGGTCGGCGACGACGACGAGTACCGGCGTTACCACGACGAAGAGTGGGGAGTGCCGCTGCACGGCGACCGCGCGCTGTTCGAGAAGATGTCGCTGGAGGGCTTCCAGGCGGGGCTGAGCTGGATCACGATCCTGCGCAAGCGCCCGCGGTTCCGCGAGGCGTTCGCCGGGTTCGACCCCGAGGTCGTCTCGGGGTTCGGCACCGATGACGTGGAACGGCTGATGGCGGATGCCGGGATCGTGCGCAACCGCGCCAAGATCGCCGCCGCGATCGGCAACGCCGCGGTGGTCGTCGCGATGGCCGAGGGCGAGCTGGACGCCCTGATGTGGTCGTTCGCGCCGCAGCCCGGCCCGCGACCTGCCGCACTCGGCGACGTGCCGGCCACGACCCCGGCCTCCGTGGCGCTCAGCAAGGAGCTGCGCAGGCGCGGGTTCCGGTTCGTCGGGCCCACCACGATGTATGCGCTGATGCAGTCGGCGGGCATGGTCGACGACCACGTCGAAGGGTGCTGGCGGGCCTTCTGACCGCTTCGCGACCGTCAGCGCGGCGTCGGTCAGCGCGCGGCGTCAGCGAGGTGCCGAGCGTGATGGCCGAGCACCTTCACCATGATGCCGTGGCGGCGCAGCTCGGCGACGGTGCGGGACTCCTCGTCGGCATCGCGACCCAGCGCGTGGATGTTCGCGACCACGAGCACGTCACCGGCGTGCAGCGTCTCGATCAGGCGGGCCAGCCGGTCACCCCAGCTCTCCAGGATCTCGGGCGCCGGATGCCGGAACCCCTCGATCGGCACGCCGAACCGGGCGAGATCGTCGCGCTGCTCCACCACCGAGGGCATCCCCTCGCGGGCGACCACCAGGCCCACCAGCCGCGCTCCGTCCGGGCGGGCCGACCACCAGTCGCGGTTCTCCTGCAGCTCGGTGAAGCACTTCGGGCAGGACGCCGCGACGTGCGGCAGGTGCAGCGGACTGGTCAGCGCCTCATCTGCACCCCGGTCTGTCGCATCGGTCATGGCCGCACCTCCGCATCCATTCTGCCCGACTCCGCGCGTCGGTGACCCGCTGCGGGGAAGGGAGATCGCTGAGGGGTCGCGAAGGTGGGGTTTGGGTGGGTGGTTTCCTGCAGGGGTGACCCCTCGGGGTGCGAAGCGCAGGGTCCTCGTCTCACGCGGGGAGCAGCCCCTGCGCGCGCACCGCGTCGCGCTCCTCGGCGAGCTCGCGCACCGAGGCATCGAGGCGGGCGCGTGCCCAGCCGTCCAGCTCGAGACCCTCGACGATCTCCCAGCGGCCCTCCGCCGCCCGCACCGGGAACGAAGAGACGAGGCCGGCGGGGACGCCGTACTCGCCGTTCGAGACGATCGCCGCGCTGGTCTGCCGCTCATCCGTGCCGTGCACCCAGTCGCGCACATGGTCGATCGTCGCGCTCGCCGCAGACGCCACCGAGGACGATCCGCGCACCTCGATGATCTCCGCCCCGCGCTTCGCGACCCGAGGGATGAACGTGCTCTCCAGCCAGCCGCGCACGTCGTCGACCCGCTCGGCCAGGGCGTCCGCGATCGGACGTCCCGCGACGGTGGCCCGTGAGACGTCCGGGAACTGGGTCGCCGAGTGGTTGCCCCAGATCGTCACCCCGTGGACGTCCGCGACGGGTGCGTCGAGCTCGGCGGCGAGCAGGCCGCGCGCCCGGTTCTCGTCGAGCCGGGTCAGGGCGCTGAAGCGGTCCTGGGGCACGCCGTCGGCGGAGGCCGCGGCGATCAGCGCGTTCGTGTTCGCCGGGTTGCCCACGACGGTCACCCGTATGTCGGATGCCGCATGCGCGGCGATCGCGCGGCCCTGCGGGCCGAAGATGCCCGCGTTCGCCGCGAGCAGGTCCCCGCGCTC
>JBASAE010000119.1:0-4426 GCA_049654285.1 Microbacterium sp. | reverse complement strand
CTCACGCTCTGGGACCTCGTGAATCCCGCGGCGGACGATGTGCGTGGGCGTGATCTCGCCGCCAACATCGCCTCCTTCGAGAAGGCGCACCCCGACGTGACGGTCGAGGTGAACACGCTGCCCTGGGCGAACATCGATCCGCAGCTGATGCAGGCCGCCAACGCCGGGAACTCGCCGGACGTGGTGCGCCTGCTCGCCTGGGATCTGCCGAAGCACGTCGCCGCGGGCAACGTCCTTCCGCTGGACGAGTACTTCGACGGCGACCGCGACGACTGGCTGCTGGGATGGGACACCCTCACGTCGGACGGCAAGAAGTGGGCCATCCCGTACGAGTACCGCTCGCCGGCGCTCTACTACCGCACGGACTTCACGGGCGACGTGCCGCCGGCCACCTGGGACGAGATGGTCCAGCAGGCGAAGGCGGCTCCCGAGCGTCCGGGGGTGGTGCTCGGCCTGAGCAGCGCCTCACAGGCGTCGGCCCTGGCCGAGGTGTTCGTCTCCTACCTCTGGGACGCCGGCGGCGAGGTCTTCGCGAAGGACGGCACGGCGGCCTTCGCGAGCCCGGAAGGCGTGGCGACGTTCGAGCGTCTGGGCGGCATGGTGAAGGACGGCATCGCCCCGAAGGAGATCGTCGGGTACACCTATGAAGAGGTGTTCCAGTCGATCACGGCGGGGGCGAGCGACTTCTGGCTCCTGGGCAGCCATCGCTACGAGACCGCGGTGACCACGGCTGGGCTGGAGGGGAAGCTCGCGCTGGCGCCGCTGCCCGGCGACAGCGGCTCCGCCCCCGCGCACGTGTTCGGCTGGACGCTGGCGATGGGCAAGGACAGCAAGAACCAGGACCTCGCTGCCGAGCTGATCCAGCACCTGACCAGCGCCGAGGCGCAGCTGAACCGCGTGAAGGCGACCGGCGAGCTGCCCACTCGTGCATCGGTCTACCAGGATGCCTGGTTCACCACCGACGACGCCGCCACCGCGCGGATGCTGTCCGACTGGTTCGCGGAGAGCGGGCGCACTCCCGCCTATGGCGAGCACTGGGTCGAGCTGAGCCAGATCTGGGCGGAGGCGCTGCAGAGCATGGTGCTGGAGGGCGTGAGCGCCAAGAAGGCCGCACAGACCGCCGCAGACGCGTACGACGCCCTGCTCTGAGCCGGACCCGGGCATGACGAGAAGTGGGTATGACGTGAGCACCGACGCACGCGACGACCTGAGCCGGGGCGCGGCAGGAGCCGACCGCGCCCCGGCGGGCATCGGTCTGACGACGAAGCGCCGCCCTTCGGCGACGGCGAGCGAACGGCGACTGGGGTTCCTGCTGCTGAGCCCGGCGCTGGTCCTCATCATCCTCGTGGCGGTGGTGCCGATCGGCCTGGCGGTCTACTACAGTCTGTTCTCCACGTCGTACCTCACGGTGCGGGACTTCGTCGGGTTCAAGAACTTCGCCGACCTGTTCTCGAGTCCGCGGTTCCACAATGCGCTGATCGTCTCGCTGAAGTACGTCATCGGCTCGCTCGCGCTGGCACTGCTGATCGCGCTGCCTCTGGCCGCGTCGCTCACCGGGGCGGGGAGGGCGACGTCCGTGCTGCGGGCGATCGTCTTCCTGCCCTGGGTGATCTCGCAGGTCGTGACCGCACTGCTGTGGGTGTGGATGCTGAACCCGAGCTTCGGGCCGATCTCCGCGATGCTCGCGGCGTTCGGCATACCGCCGCTCGAGATGCTGTCCAGTCCGGGCACGGCGATCGTCGCGATCGTCATCGCGAACGTCTGGGCCACCTATCCGCTGGCGACCGTGCTGCTCCTCGCGGCCATGCAGAGCGTGCCCGATGAGCTCTACGACGCCGCCGCCGTGGACGGATGCGGTCCCTGGCGCGGATTCCTGCACGTGACGATCCCGGGCATCCGCTCGGCGCTGGCGATGACGGCGATCAACCTCACCGTCTACTACTTCAACATGGTGACCCTGATCTACACCATGACCGGCGGCGGGCCGCTGCGGTCGACCGAGACGATCGCTCTGAACATCTACCTCGAGGCGTTCGTGAACAACCGGCTGTCCACCGCATCCGCCTATGGCGTGATCGCCCTGCTGCTGAACATCGTCTTCGCCGTGAGCTACATCCGTGTGCTGCGCGGCGTCGCAGAGGAAGGGGCGAAGTGATGCGCAAGGGAAAGGGGATGGCGGTCGCCCGCCGGATCTTCCTCGCGGTGATCGTCGTGTTCGCCACCGCGCCGCTGCTGTGGGGTGTGTCGACCTCGCTCAAGTCGTCGTCGGCGATCCTGCAGTCACCGCCGCAGTGGCTGCCCTGGCCCATCACGTTCGAGCACTACGTCGCGGTGTTCACCACCTCGAACCTGCCGCTGTACATGTTCAACAGCCTCGTGGTGGCCGTCGCCGCGACGGTCCTCGCGCTGGTGGCCGCGCTGTACGGAGCGTACGCGGGCGCTCGGCTGCGCTTCCGCGGCAAGTCCTCGATCCTGTTCGTCGTGCTGATGACGTCGATGGTGCCCGGCATCGCGGTGCTGATCCCGATCTTCGCGCTCGCCGTGCGGCTGGGACTCTACGACACCCATCTGGTGCTGATCCTCGTCTTCAGCGCCTGGCAGATGCCGATGGCCCTGTGGATCATCCGAGGGTTCATCGAGGGCCTCCCGGAGGAGCTGGAGCAGGCCGCGATGGTGGACGGGTGCACCCGCGTGGGCGCCTTCCACCGGGTGATCGTGCCGAACCTGCGCGCCGGGCTCGGCTCGGCGGCGCTGATCGTGTTCCTGTTCGTCTGGAACGACTGGCTCATCGCCAGCGCGCTGATCAACTCTCCGGAGCGCACGCTGCTCCAGGTGGGGCTCTTCCAGTTCGTCTCCGACACCGGCGTGCAGTGGGGGCGGTTCATGGCCTACGCCATCACCAGCTCCGTTCCCGTGATCGTGCTCTTCCTGTTCCTGGAGCGGTCGTTCGTGCGTGGCTTGACCAGCGGCGCGACCAAGGGCTGAGGGCCGCCGGCAGGGACCCCATCGGCATGTCTTGCACACCCACTATATGGAAACAAATTCTGCAATGAAGAAAGGTACGAAGATGGACAACGAGAAGTACGACGTGATCGTGGTCGGCGGCGGCACTGCGGGGGCGATCGCGGCCATCGCCTCGGCCAGGACCGGCGCACGGACGCTGGTCGTCGAGAAGCAGGGATACCTCGGCGGCATCCTCTCGCTCGGCATGCACATGCTGGGGACCGTCGACTACGAGGGGTACTGGGCGCTCGGCGGCGTGGGCCGCGAGCTGGTCCGCAGGCTGGTGGACGAGGGGTTCGCCACCGCGCCGGCCGTGGACACGCTGTTCGGCGGGTTCAACGCGCAGGACCCCGAGGCCGCGAAGATCACGCTGCTCGAGATGGCACGCGACGCCGGGGTGGAGTTCCTCTTCCACAGCACCATGGTCGACGCCGAGGCCGAGAACGGCCGGGTCGTCTCGATCACCGTCGCCAACAAGGCCGGCCTCACCCGGCTGACCGCAGACGCCTTCGTGGACTGCTCGGGCGACGCCGACCTGGTCGCGTTCGCCGGCGGCGCCTACAGCTTCGGATCCGGCGGGGACGCCCCGCTCTCGCAGCCGGTCAGCAACATCTACCAGGTCGCCGGCGTCGACGTCGAGCGGGTCTGGGACTACCTCGAGGAGCACCCCGAGGAGCACGCCGCGCCCAAGGGCTGGAGCGGCTCCGCCTACCCGATCGAGTACATCCGCAACACCCCCGGCGTGCACTTCCACGCCTTCGACAACCTCGTGGCGAAGGCGAAGGAGGCAGGCGACTTCTCCATCGTGCGCAACCAGGTCGGTCTGTACACCTTCCCCGGGCGCGACACGGTCGGCATCAACGTCACCCGGGTGCACGGCATCGACGGCACCAACCCGGTCGACGTCAGCCGCGCAGAGGTCGAGACCCGGCTGCAGGTGATGGAGAGCCTGCGGTTCCTGCGCAAATACGTGCCCGGGTTCGAGAACGCCTACCTCGCCTCCGTGCCGTTCCAGGTCGGCGTCCGCGAATCGCGGCACATCAGCACCGAGCACACCCTCACCCGCGAGGACATCCTGGGCGGACAGGACTTCGACGACCAGGTCGCCCGGGGCGCCTACCCGCTCGACATCCACGACGAGAAGCAGGAGTCGACCGTGCTCGGGAGCACCGTCGACGGCGGCGGCATCACGCTCCTCCGGATCGCGAAGTCCTACGGCATCCCGCTGCGCAGCCTGATCCCCGGCGGCCTGGACAACGTGACGGTCGCCGGCCGATGCATCGGGGCCGACCACGAGGCGGCCGGGGCGATCCGCGGTCAGGCGGTGTGCATGGCCACCGGACACGCCGCCGGCACCGCCGCGGCCCTCGGCGCCCGCGCGGGCGGGGACGTGCGCGGTCTGGACGCCGCCGACGTGCAGCGT
>JBASAE010000118.1:0-4068 GCA_049654285.1 Microbacterium sp. | reverse complement strand
ACACACCGGCGAGGAGCACCTGATCGGCGGTGGCGAAGGCCTCGATCATCGAGATGCCCCGGTCGCTGATCTCCAGCAGCCGGTCGTTCGGCACGACTATGAGGGTGTCGACCTCCTCCTTCAGCTTCGCGACGCCCTCTTCGGCCTGGCTCTGCCGACGGCGGCCCTCGAACGAGAACGGCTTGGTCACGACACCGATCGTGAGCGCGCCGATCGACTTCGCGATGCGGGCCACCACCGGCGCGCCGCCGGTGCCCGTGCCACCGCCCTCGCCGGCGGTGACGAAGACCATGTCTGCGCCGGTCAGCGCCTGCTCGATCTCCTCGGCGTGGTCCTCGGCGGCCCGGCGGCCGACCTCGGGATCGGCCCCCGCCCCGAGGCCCCTGGTCAGCTCCCGTCCGACGTCGAGCTTGACGTCGGCGTCGCTCATCAGCAGGGCCTGGGCATCGGTGTTCACGGCGATGAACTCCACGCCGCGCAGGCCGAGCTCGATCATGCGGTTGACGGCGTTGACGCCGCCACCGCCGACGCCGACGACCTTGATCACGGCGAGGTAGTTCTGGTTCTGGCTCATGGCCGGCCTCCGTAGTGTCGAGCCTGAAAGTTCGTGGACCTTAAACCTCAACTAGAGGTGTAAAGTATTTCCCGGTATTGCGTTCTCGTCTACGACGGTATGCGGCCGGGGCATCCGCGACCGCAAGCGACACGGCGTTTCGCGCCGATCCCACGCGCGAACGACGGCCGGGCGGGCCGCATCGGCTCAGCCGACGACGGGAACGCTGGGCGAGGAGACGTCGAACGAGGACGCATCCGGTTTCGCCTTCATCAGATCGGAGAGCACGATCGACTTCTCCGCCGAGCCCTCCGCACTCCCCCACACCACCGTCTTCGCGTCGTTCAGCACGAGTGTGACGTCGTCTGCGGTCGAGGCGCGGACCTCGGTCACCGACGCCCGCACCTCTGCGGGGAGGGCCCGCACCACACGACCCGCGCTCTGGAACGCGGCCTGATGGACGCCGCCCGCGATCTCGAGCAGCGGCTGTCCCTCCGGACGCGCCTCCGTCGTCGACAGCGCGACGCCCGCGGCATCGACCAGGGTGTAGCCCGCCCCGGACTCCAGCACCCCGATCGGGGTACGCTCGACGATCCGCACGGTCAGGTCGTGCGGCGGATGCGCCTCCAGCGAGTACGACTCGATGAGGGGGAACGCCGTCAGCGCGGCCTTGACCTTGCTGCTGTCCACCTGGGCGATCGGCGCTCCGAGCTGGCCCGAGAGCGCCTGCTCGACCGCCGCTGCGTCCAGGCTCTTCGCACCGACGACCGTGATGCGCTGCACCGCGAACAGCGGGCTGTATGCCGCGACCAGGCTTCCCGCGACCAGGAGCACGACCGCGGAGGCCGCGACCAGCCAGACCATCCGGCGTCGACGCGAGCGTTGCGTGAACCGACGGATCTCCGCCCGCAGCGCCTTACGTCTCGCCCGCGCCGCACGCCACACGTCCGCGCTGCTGATCTCGGACGGCGCCGGGCTGGGCTCCTCCGGGCTGCGCAGCGGGACAGGAGCGGGCGCGTCGTCGCCGGCCGTCTCCTCGGGACCGTCCCCGTCGCCGACCGGCCGGTACGGGTCGCCGGCCGACTGCGCCGGGACGGGAAGCGGTGCCGGACGTCGCATCTCAGGCCCCCGGGATCCGCCGGAGGGAGTCGAGCACCTGCGGGATGATCTGGTAGACATCGCCGCAGCCGAGCGTGACCACGACGTCGCCGTCCCGCGCGACCTCGGCCGTGTAGTCGGCCGCCTGCTGCCAGTCGGCGACGAAGTGCACGTGCGCCGGATCGGCGAACGCACCGGAGACGAGCTCACCGGTCACACCGGGCACGGGGTCCTCACGGGCTCCGTACACGTCGAGCATGACCGTGTGATCGGCGTACCGCTCGAGCACCTCGGCGAACTCGCGGTACATGTGCTGGGTGCGCGAATAGGTGTGCGGCTGCTGGATCGCGATCAACCGGCCCTCCCCGGCGATCGTGCGCATCGCCTGCAGCGCGGCGCGGACCTCGGTGGGATGGTGGGAGTAGTCGTCGTAGACCCGCACGCCCCGCTCCGCGCCGTGCAGCTCGAGCCGGCGAACGGTGCCCGCGAACCCGCCGACCGACCGCACCGCGTCGGCGAGCGGATGGCCGAGCGTGAGCAGCACGGCCACGGCGCCCGCGGCGTTGATCGCGTTGTGGACGCCCGGCACCGCCAGACGCATCCGTGCGCTCTCGCCGCGGTGCTCGATCGTGGCGGACACCGTGCCCGCGGCGTCGATGTCCCGCACCCGTACGTCGGCGCCCTCCGCCTCGCCGAACGTGACGACGTTCGGATGCGTGAGACCGGCATGCACCCGTCGGGCTCCCGCATCGTCGCTCGAGATCACCACGGCCCGGGACGCCTCGTTCCCGAACCGGACGAACGCGTCGTAGAACGCATCCTCGTCCGCGAAGAAGTCGAGGTGGTCGGGGTCGACGTTGGTGATCAGGGCGATCGCGGTGTCATACAGCAGGAAGGTGCCGTCCGACTCGTCCGCCTCGATCACGAACAGGTCGTCGGTGCCCGTCGCGCTCGAGGTGCCGAGCTGCTCGATGACCCCGCCGTTGACGAAGCTCGGATCTGCCCCGAGCGCCTGCAGGGCAGTGACCAGCATCCCCGTCGAGCTGGTCTTGCCGTGAGCCCCCGCCACGGAGACGAGCGGACGGCTCCCGATCAGCCAGTGCAGCGCCTGGGAACGGTGGATCACGTGCAGGCCGCGCTCCTTCGCCGTGACGAACTCGGGGTTCTCCGGCCAGATCGCACCGGTGTGCACGACGGTGTCCGCATCGCCCAGGTGCGCGGCGTCGTGTCCCACATGCACGGTCGCGCCCGCCGCGGCGAGAGCACGCAGATTGGCGCTGTCGGAACGATCGGAACCGGAGACGCGGATGCCCGCGTCGAGGAACATGCGGGCCAGCCCGCTCATCCCGGAGCCGCCGATGCCGATGAAGTGCGCGGATTCGATGGTCGCGGGGATCGGAAGGGAGAGGTCGGGTCTGATCATGGCGTGCTCAAGTCTATGTTCGCCGCGCGTGGGCGGGCTCAGCGACCCACGGGCCGGGTCCGGCTCGGCCCCTGATCCCGCCCGAGGGCACGATCGATCATCGCGACGACGTTCTCCGCGCCGGTTCGGGTGCCGACGTTCTGCGCCGCCACGGCCATCGCGGCGATGCGCTCCCGGGCGCCCAGCAGCGGGACGATCCGCTCGCGCACGGCCTCGGCGGTGAACTCTGCGTCGTCGATGAGGATCGCAGCGCCCGCGTCCACGGCCGACGCCGCGTTCAGGCGCTGCTCGCCGTTGCCCACCGCGTAGGGCACGTACACGGCGGGGATGCCGAGAGCGCTCACCTCGCTCACGGTCGCCGCCCCGGCGCGCGACACGACGAGGTCGGCGAGGGCGAAGGCGAGGTCCATCCGGTCGATGTACCGGAGCACCCGATACCCCGGCGCGTCCGGGTCGGCCAGGTCGCTGCGCTCGCCCGTGGCGTGCAGCAGCTGCCAGCCCTCGGCCAGCACGTCCTGCCATGCTCCGCCGAACGCCTCGTTCAGGCGCTGCGCGCCGAGCGAGCCGCCGAACACCAGCAGCACGGGGCGTCCAGGATCGAGTCCGAACAGCTCGGCGGCCTCGGCGCGGCGGGCGGCGCGGTCGAGCTCCACGATCTCACGGCGCAGGGGCATGCCCACGACCTCGCCCCGTCTCAGCGGCGTGCCGTCGAAGGCCACCCCGACGCCGGCCGCGCCGCGGGCTCCGAGCACGTTCGCGAGCCCCGGCCGCGCATTGGCCTCGTGCACGATGAACGGGACGCCCGCTCGACGTGCGGCCACGTACGCGGGGGCCGATGCGTAGCCGCCGAAGCCCACCACGACATCGACGCCGTGCTCGCGGATGTGGGCCCGTACCTGGCCGATCGCCCTGCCGAACCGTGCCGGGAACGCGAACGCGGCGGCGTCCGGCCGACGCGGGAACGGCACCTTGTCGACGATCAGCAGCTCGTAGC
>JBASAE010000117.1:0-4573 GCA_049654285.1 Microbacterium sp. | reverse complement strand
CAGCGCTCCGAGCACGCCGAGCGCGATGACGAGCCGTGTGGCCTGCGGCTCCAGGCCGCCCGAGGCCAGACCCGCGATGCCACGGGCGATCGCCTCCGCCACGAGCACCAGGCCCAGCGCGCGAGACGCGGCGAGCAGGCCGAGCCCGTACAGGGCGGGCTTCGGCACCGGGCCCGGGTCGGGGCGGCGGAAGCCCGGGGCATGCGCCGTGCGCTCGGCCTCGGCCGTCCAGGGATCGTTCGCCGTCACACCTGAATTCTACAGGCAGTAGAAGTTATGGCCGACCCGCCGCGCGCGCCGCGGCCTCGGTCGCTTGCCAAGGGAAACGTTCCAGTGATAGAGACGTTTCTATCCACACGTCGGACACCGATGGACGGCACAGAGAGCGGCGGACATGACACAGGACCTGCAGGCGTCGATCGTCGGCCTGGGCACGATGGGCCGCAGCATCGCGCGGCTCCTGATGACGGCGGGCATCAGGACGATCGGCTTCGACCCGGAGGCCGGCGACATCCCGGGCCTGCACCGGGCCGACAGCGTCGAGGCCTGCGTGGCCGAGGCGGACGTGGTCTTCGAGGCCGTCTTCGAGGACGCCGACGTGAAGGCCGAGACGCTCCGACGCATCTCCGACGCCACCTCAGGGACGATCGCATCGAACACCTCGACCTTCATCCCGAGCGTGCTCGCCCCGCACGTGTCCGACCCCGGCCGCTTCCTCGTCGGTCACTTCTTCAACCCGGCCGACCTGATCCCGCTCGTCGAGGTCGTCCCCCACCCCGGCACACGTCCGGAGGTCGCCGACGACTTCGTCGCGCTGATGCGTCGCCTCGGTCGACGCCCGGTCGTGCTGCAGGCCGAGCGCACCGGCTTCGTCGCGAACCGCCTGCAGGCGGCCATCCTGCGCGAGAGCCTCTCCCTGGTCGAACAGGGCGTCGTGACCGCGGCCGATCTCGACGAGGTGGTGATCAGCGGGCTCGCCGCGCGCTGGGCGGCGGTCGGTCCGATCGGCGTCGCCGATCTGGGCGGCCTGGACATCTTCCGGGCGGTGTGCACGCAGATCTTCCCGACGCTCGACGACGCCTCGGAACCCAGCGCGCTCCTCGTCGAGCAGGTGGCGCGCGGCGACCTCGGAGCCAAGACCGGCTCCGGCTTCTATCCGCACACCGCGGAGAGCACCGCGGCGGCGCAGGCCGCGGTGTCGCGGATCCTCCGGGTGCAGCGGGAGACCCGAAGCGAGGAACCCACGCCGGCGGGATGACGTCGACGCCCGACCTCAGTCGGCCGCATCCCATTCCCGCAGGATGCCGAGGATCGCCTCGGACGCCGCATCCGGGGCATCCGCCATGACGACGTGACCGGCACCGGGGATCTCCCGCAGCCGCACCTCCTCGGCCTCGGCCCAGACCCGCATCGCCGCGACGATGTTCCCCGTGCGATCCTCTGCCCCGACCACGAGGCCGAGGGGAACGGGCGTGCGGTACGACGGCTCCGGCGCGACGAACGACGCGGTCGCCCGCATGACGTCGACGAACACCGGCTTCGGCATCCGCGCGAAGGTGAGCCGGATCTCCTCGACCGCCGCGGGCGTCGTGGCGGACACACCGGCCGTGAGGGCGGGCAGCCGGGATGCCGGGATCAGCCTGAGCGCGGGGATCGCGATCCGCAGCTGGAGCCGCTCCGCTCGCGTCAGGGGCCCGGCGTTCCACGTCGCGCCGACGACGATGAGCCCGCCGGCACGCGCCGGATGCGCACGCACGAACGCCTGGGACACGTTGCCGCCCATCGAATGCCCGACGAGGATCGGATGCTCGAGCCCCAGTCCTTCGATCAGCGCGGCCAGGTCGGCCAGCGCGTCCGCTGCCGTGAACCGGACGCCCTCGGCCAGCGCGGACTCGCCGTGCCCGCGCTGGTCCACGAGCACCGTCCGGTATCCGGCATCCTGAACCGCCTTCGCCTGCTCGACGAACGAGGTGTGATCCATGCCCGCGCCGTGCAGGAAGACGACCGGCCGCCCCGGCCCTCCGCCGTCGCGATAGCGGAGGATCGCATCACCGCGGTCGAGGGACTCCACGGGCTTCGCCATGCCTCGACCCTACGCGAGGACGTCCTTCGCCAGGCCGCCACGACCGTCGCGACCGGGGCTTCACGCGGGGGCCCTGCGTCGCGGGACGGGCTCAGGATGCCGCGACCGCGACCGGCTCCGGGAAGAGCGCGGTGAACAGCTCGCCCACCCACCCCAGCAGGTCGGGTCCATCCGGTGCGGGCATCGGCACGAGCAGCGCCTCTCCCCCCGCGACGATCTTCGCCGCAGGGTACAGCCGCTTCAGCCGCACCTGCATCGAGTCCGGCAGCCTCGCGGGCGCGAGACGCAGGTTCGCCCCCATCGCCACCACGTCGGTCAGCCCGGCACGCGCCGCCCTGCGCCGCAGCCGGGCGACCGCGACCAGGCCGGAGACCTCCTCGGGCAGTGCGCCGTACCGGTCGATCAGCTCCTCCACCACCAGGTCGATCGCATCCTCGGCCGCGGCCGTGCCGGCCGCGGCGGAGAGCTTCTGGTACGCCTCGAGCCGCAGACGCTCGCTGTCGATGTAGTGCTCGGGGATGCGGGCGTCCACCGGCAGCTCCAGCCGCAGCTCGACCTCGGAGGCGGTGTCCTCGCCGCGGAAGGTGGCGACGGCCTCGCCGATCATCCGCAGATACAGGTCGAAGCCGACGCCGGCGATGTGCCCGGCCTGCTCCGCGCCGAGCAGGTTTCCTGCGCCGCGCAGCTCGAGGTCCTTCAGCGCGACCTGCATGCCTGAGCCGAGGTCGTTGTTCACCGCGATGGTCTGCAGCCGGTCGGCCGCGGTCTCGGACAGCGGCTTCAGCTCGTCGTAGAGGAAGTACGCGTAGGCCCGCTCGCGTCCGCGACCGACCCGGCCACGGAGCTGGTGCAGCTGCGAGAGGCCGTACTTGTCGGCCCGGTCGATGATGATCGTGTTCGCGTTCGAGATATCCAGCCCGGTCTCGATGATCGTCGTCGAGACGAGCACGTCGTACTTGCGCTCCCAGAAGTCGTCGACCACCTGCTCCAGCTGGTGCTCGCCCATCTTGCCGTGCGCGACCGCGATGCGCGCCTCGGGCACGAGCTCCGCCAGCTCCGAGGCCACCCGCTGGATCGACTGCACCCGGTTGTGCACGAAGAACACCTGACCCTCGCGCAGGATCTCGCGCCGGATCGCCGCGGCGATCTGCTTGTCGCTGCGTGCGCCCACGAACGACAGGATCGGATGCCGGTCCTCCGGCGGCGTCTGCAACGTGGACATCTCCCGGATGCCGGTGACCGCCATCTCCAGCGTGCGCGGGATGGGCGTGGCGCTCATGGCCAGGATGTCGACGTTGGTCTTGAGCTTCTTCAGAGCGTCCTTGTGCTCGACGCCGAACCGCTGCTCCTCGTCGATGATCATGAGGCCCAGGTCCTTGAACCGCACCTTCTCGGTGAGCACCCGGTGCGTGCCGATGACCATGTCGACCGAGCCGTCGAGCAGCCCGTCGACCGTCTGCCGGGCATCTTTGTCGGTCTGGAACCGCGACAGCGGCCTGACCTTCACCGGGAACCCGGCGAACCGCTCGGTGAAGGTCTCCAGGTGCTGCTTGACCAGCAGCGTCGTCGGCACGAGCATGACGACCTGCTTGCCGTCCTGGATGGCCTTGAACGCCGCCCGCACCGCGACCTCGGTCTTGCCGAAGCCGACGTCGCCGGACAGCAGCCGGTCCATCGGGATGGGCCGCTCCATGTCGGCCTTGATCTCGTCGATGGTCTGCAGCTGATCCGGGGTCTCCGCGAACGGAAAGGCCTCCTCCAGCTCCCTCTGCCAGGGGGAGTCCGGTGCGAACGCGTGACCCTTCGCGCTCATCCGCGCCGAGTAGAGCTTGACGAGCTCGACGGCGATGTCGCGCACCGCCCTGCGGGCCTTGCCCTTCGCGGCCGCCCAGTCGCTGCCTCCCATCTTCGACAGCACGGGGGCCTCGCCGCCCACGTACTTCGACAGCAGATCGAGCTGATCGGTGGGGACGTACAGCTTGTCGCCCGGGTAGCCGCGCTTGGACGGCGCGTACTCCAGCACGAGGTACTCGCGGGTGGTCTTGACCGCGTTGCGTCCACCGGAGGACACCTCGCGCTTGGTCATCTCGACGAACTTCGCGATGCCGTGGGTGTTGTGCACGACGTAGTCGCCCTGCTTGAGCTGCAGCGGGTCGACGACGTTCTTGCGTCGCGAGGCGAGCTTCTTGACCACACGCTGGTCGCCGCCGATCGTGCGGCCGTAGAACTCGCTGTCGGTGAGCACCGCGAGGCGGGCCTCGGGCACCTGGAAGCCGGCCTCGACGCTGCCGGTGACGAGGGTCGCGACCCCCGCGACCGGTTCGGCATCGAGATCCTCGAGGATGCGGGCGGCGATGCCGCGTTCGCCGAGCACGTCGAGCGCCCGTTCCACGAGCCCCTGTCCGGAGGCGATCACGACCACGCGCCAGCCGTCCTGCAGACGGGCCTCGACGAACGCGATGGCCCCGTCGACGTTGCCGTGGAACGACG
>JBASAE010000116.1:0-1934 GCA_049654285.1 Microbacterium sp. | reverse complement strand
GCTTGAAGTAGGCCGCGGTCGCCGTGATGATGTCGGTCGGCGAGATGATGTTGTCCTCCGCGCTGTCGACGATGTCGCGCAGCACGCTCTGCGCGAGCGAGATGTCCAGAGGGGAGCGGTTCAGGCTCGCGAACGCCGAGACGCGGATGAGGGCGCCTTCCAGCTCGCGGATGTTGGAAGACACGATCGTCGCGATGTATTCGAGCACCTCGTCGGGGATGTGCAGCGCCTCGCTCTGCGCCTTCTTGCGCAGGATCGCGATGCGGGTCTCCAGGTCGGGGGCTTGCACGTCGGTGATCAGGCCCCACTCGAAGCGGCTGCGCATCCGGTCCTCGAATCCGGTGAGGTGCTTGGGCGCGACATCGCTCGTGATGACGACCTGCTTGTTGTGGTCGTGCAGGGTGTTGAAGGTGTGGAAGAACGCCTCCTGCGTCTCTGCGCGCCCCTGCAGGAACTGGATGTCGTCGATCAGCAGGATGTCCACATCGCGGTAGCGGGCCTGGAAGGCGCTGCCCCGGTTGTTCGCGATCGAGTTGATGAAGTCGTTCGTGAACTCCTCGCTCGACACGTAGCGCACCTTCACGCCGGCGTACAGAGACTGCGCGTACTCGCCGATCGCGTGCAACAGGTGCGTCTTGCCGAGACCGGAGTCCCCATAGATGAACAGCGGGTTGTACGCCTTCGCGGGTGCTTCGGCCACCGCCACCGCGGCCGCGTGCGCGAACCGGTTCGACTGGCCGATCACGAAGTTGTCGAAGGTGTACTTCGGGTTCAGCCGCGACTCGTGCCGGGGCTGCTCGGAACGGTGCTCGGAGCGGAGCGGTTCACCGTGCGCGGTCTCGGAGGGGGAGAAGTCGGGCACCGGCACCGGGACGGTCTGCAGATCGGCGAGCTCGTGGTTGACGACCACCCGGTACGAGGTGACCTCATCGCCGATGCCCGCGAGCGCCTCCATGATCGGGATGCGAAGTCGCTTGTTGATCTGCGCGGCGGTCAGGTCGTTCGGCACCTCCAGGTAGAGGATGCCGCCCATCACGCCCTGTGGGACCGCCAGGCTCAGGAAGCCGTGCAGCGGAGGCGTCACGCGCTGGTCGGCGTTCAGCGCGGTCAGCAGCTCGGACCAGATCGGCACATCGGGTTCGGCTGCAGAGGACATGGCGCTCCGGACGATCGTGGAGGGTCGCCTGACCGGAATTCCCCCCTGTGGATAACTTCGCATGCCACGGTAGTCATCGCGGCGCAGAACAGCAACCTGCCGGGGGAGCAGAGGGGCGTGTCGAAGCTGCGGACCTGAACAGGACTTGTGGATAATGGCAGGGATCGTGCCCCGATCGGGCCACGGAAACCGGATGCCGGCGCCTCGACATCCGGTCGGTGATTTGCCCTGCGCCGCCGCGCGACGTACCCTTAATCGGTTGACTTATGCCTACGCGGCAGTTCCCCGTCCCCGGTCGTATCCTCCGGTGACACAGATTCCGGAGTGATCCCATGAGCAAGCGCACCTTCCAGCCCAACAACCGTCGTCGCGCCAAGAAGCACGGCTTCCGCGCCCGCATGCGCACCCGTGCCGGTCGCGCGATCCTCTCGGCCCGCCGCGCGAAGGGCCGCGTCGAGCTCTCGGCGTAATCGCCGGCGAACCCGCAGGTCTCCGTCCCGTGGTGGTCTGACGTCGTGCTCGCGAAGCCGAACCGGCTGACCCGCGGGGTCGACTATCGGCAGACCGTCCGCCGCGGCGCACGCTGCGGGGGACCGCGCCTGATCGTCTCGATGCTGGCGACGGGCGAGTCCCGACCGCCGCGATTCGGGTTCATCATCAGCAAGCAGGTAGGGACCGCCGTGGTTCGCAACACCGTACGCCGACGCCTCAAGGCGAGTTGTGCGCAGTTGCGGGCATCGGTCCCCGAGGGCACGGATGTCGTCATCCGTGCCCTTCC
>JBASAE010000115.1:0-4165 GCA_049654285.1 Microbacterium sp. | reverse complement strand
GGCAGGGTCACGGCGGCGCCGTACCGGGAGCTCCTCGCCGAGGTCGCCCGCACGGGCACCCGCATCGCGCTCGACTCCAGCGGGCCGCTGTTCGCCGAGCTGGTGCGTTCCGGCGTCGCGATCCGCCTCGTGAAGCCGAACACGCATGAGCTCGCCGAGTTCGTGGGCCGCCCGCTGACCACCCGCGCCGACGTCGTCATCGCGGCGCGGGAGCTCATCGCTTCGGGCGGCGTGTCGTCCGTCATGGTGACCCTCGGCGCCGACGGGGCACTGCTCGTCACGGAGACCGACGTGACCTTCGCCGCCGCCTCTCCGCCGACCGTGCGCAACACGGCCGGCGCGGGCGACTCCGCCCTGGCCGGGTTCCTCTCCGGCACCCTGCAGGACGCCTCTCAGCCGCTCAGACGGGCCGTGGAGTGGGGTGCGATCGCGGTCGCGACCGAGGGGACGCTCCTCGTCGACCTCGACGTTCCGCTCACCGATGTCGTCCACGAGGAGCACCCGGACCTGAGCCGCGCGCTCGTGGAGCCCGCCCTCGTGGGATGAGGGCCACACCGCGACGGTGAGGGCCGGCCGGGGCGTCCGCCCCGCCGGCCCTCATCATCCTGGCGCTCGGCTATCGCGCGACGTAACCGCCGTCGATGAGCATCGAGCTTCCCGTGATGTACGACGAGGCGTCCGACGCGAGGAACGCCGTGATCCCCTTGAGGTCGTCGGGGACGCCGAACCGGCCCAGCGGGGTCAGCGAGTTCCACTCCCGGTAGAGGTCGGGGTTCTTGTCGGTGAACTGCTTCGTCATCTCCGACATGAAGTACCCCGGGGCGACGGCGTTCACCCGCAGGCCGCGGGAGGCCCACTCGACGCCCAGCGACTTCGCGAGCATGTCGACCGCCGCCTTGGCGGAGTTGTAGGCGGCCTGCGCCTGGGGCACGTTGGCGATGCGCCCCGACATCGACGAGATGAACACCGCACTGCCCGTCGCCTCGCGCGCGAGGAGCCGCCGCGCCCAGGACTGCGCGGCGAAGAAGGTGCCGTCGGTGCACACCGCGAAGACCTTGCGCCACTCCTCCGGGGTGGTGTCGACGCTGTCGCCCCAGAGGGTGATCCCGGCGACCGCCATGAGGACCTCGATCGTGCCCAGCTCGGCGTCGGCCTGCGCGAACGCGGCATCGACCTGCGCGGCGTCGGTGACGTCGGTGCGGATGCCGACGGCCTTGACACCGTACTGCTCGGCGAGCGTCCGCGCCGAGTCCTCGACGCCGTCGAGCAGATCGGCCAGGGCGACGTTGCAGCCCTGCTGGGCGAGCCCTTCCGCGATCGCATAGCCGAGACCGCGCGCGCCACCCGTGACGAACACCGACTTCCCTGCGAGATCTTCAAAAACCGGCATTGCTCCGGGCTCTCCTGTCTGTTCGGATGCTTGTCATTCGCCCGGACGGACGATGACCTTGAGGCTCGCGGGGGCGCCGGAGCGCTGGAACGCCTCGTCGAGCTCGGCGAGCCCGAACCTCGCGGTCACGAACCGCTCGATGTCGATGCGACCGGACGCCGCGAGCGCGATCGCACGCGGATAGGTGTTGCGGTAGCGGTAGGTGCCGGTGAGCGTGATCTCGTAGTTCATCATGTGCACGACGGGGAGGGTCATCTCGGTCGCCCCCAACCCCACGAGCACGACCCGGCCCGCCGGACGGACGTTCATGATGCCCGACACCACGGCCGGGGTCGCACCGGAGGCGTCGATGAAGACGTCGACATCGAGGCCGAGCGACGCCACGTCGTCGTGCGCATCGACCACCGAGGTCGCACCGAAGGACAGCGCCCGCTCGCGGCGCGACGCGTCCAGGTCCGAGACGATGACGCTCGTCGCACCCATCGCGAGGGCGACCTGCGTCAGCATGATGCCGATCGGGCCGGCTCCGCTGATGAGCACCCGGTCGCCCGCGGTGATCGCGGCACGTCGGGCCGCGTGCAGGGCGACGGAGAGCGGCTCCATGAGCGCGGCCCCGTCGTCGCTGAGACTGTCCGGGATCGCATGCGCGAAAGCGGAGGGGATGGTCACGTACTCCTGGAAGGCGCCGTCCACCGGGGGCGCGGCGTAGAACTCGACATCGGGGTCGAGGTTGTAGTGACCCTCGAGCGCCTCGCGCGAGTCGAGGTGCGGCCGCTGCGGCTCGATGGCGACGCGCTGCCCCACCCGCTCGGGGTCGACCCCGGGACCCACCGCGACGATGGTCCCGCCGGCCTCGTGACCGAGCACGATGGGCTTCTCCACGACGAAGTGGCCCGCGCGCCCGTGAGAGTAGAAGTGCATGTCCGACCCGCAGATCCCCACGGACCCGATCCTCACCAGCACCTCTCCGGCGGCCGGCTGCGGCGTCGCACGCTGTTCGACCTGCAGCGAGCGCGGCTCGAGCAGAACGCTGGCGGACATGGTCTCGGGCAGGGGTACGGTCACGGTTCACTCCTCGTCGGTGTGGATAAACCTTCGCACCCAGCGTCGCGGCTGTCAATCCCATCGATGTTGGCTTTGTTGTTTATTGCCACCTTTTTCCGACCGATACAGTCACAAACTCATCACAGGAGGTTGTTTTCCGGTCAGGATGTCGCTAGCGTAACTTCCACGAAAGCAGTCCCGCTTTCGTAATGCAAACAGGGACGTTCGCATGAACTCGAGGCACGGCACCGTCGCGGAGCGCTCGTTCCCGCTCGTGCGATGCAGGCGTCCGCTTGCTCAGCCCCTCGCCAGGAGGAGCACCATGCAGGTCACATCACACGCCCAGGGAGGGCAACAATGAACCTTGGAAAGGCCAGAACCGGTCGGCGCATCCTGACCGTCGGCACGGTCGCCGTCGTCACGACGACCCTGCTGCTCACCGGCTGCACCTCAGGAGGAAACGGCAACGCCCAGGGCCCGTCGGACGAAGTCACCTCGTTCGACTGGAAGAACTTCGAGGGCACCCAGCTCAACGTGATGCTGTCGCAGCACCCGCTCGCGACCGCGATCGAGAAGAAGCTGCCCGAGTTCGAGAAGCTCACCGGCATCAAGGTCAAGACCGAGAGCCTGTCCGAGACCGACTACTTCACCAAGCTGCTCGCCGAGCTGCAGTCCAAGTCGGGCAACTACGACGCCTTCATGACCGGTGCCACGGTCAACTGGCAGTACGCGTCCGCCGGGTGGAGCGAGGACCTCCAGCCCTGGATCGACAACCCCAAGGCCACCAGCCCGGACTGGAACGTCGACGACTTCTACCCCTCGACCCTCGACATGCTGAAGTGGGACAAGACCAACTTCGGCGGCCTCGGCAAGGGCAGCCAGTGGTCGATCCCCGCGAACCAGGAGGGCTACGCGCTCTTCTACCGCAAGGACATCCTCGACGCCGCAGGCATCCAGGTCCCGAGCACGATCGACGAGCTCATCGCCGCAGCGAAGAAGCTCAACGGCACCGAGTTCGACGGCAAGAAGATCAACGGCTTCGTCGCCCGCGGCGACAAGACCTGGCCGACGCTGCTCCCCTTCGCGAGCTTCCTGAAGACCTACGGCGGCGCCGACGTCGTCGACGGCAAGTCGGGCGCCGACTCGCCCGAGGCCGTCGAGGCCGTCACCAAGTGGGTGGAGCTGATGCAGTACGCGCCGAAGGCCGCGAGCACCTTCACCTGGTACGAGGCGCAGCAGGACTTCCTCGCCGGCAACACCGCGTTCTACCTGGACGCCGACCACATGGCCGAGGCCTTCGAGGCCGACGGCAGCGCGATCAAGGGCAAGGTCGGCTACGCCCTCCCGCCGGAGGGCCCCGACGGGCGCAAGTCCGGCATGTGGCTGTGGTCGCTCGGCATGAACGCCGCATCGTCGCACAAGGACGCCGCCTGGCTGTTCATCCAGTGGGCGACCTCGTCCGAGTTCCTCACCGCGGCGATCGCCGAGCACAACATCAACCCGCCGCGCAAGTCGGCCGCGCAGAGCGCCGAGATGGCCGAGATGACCAAGGAGTGGGGCGACTACAACGAGATCTGGCAGCAGATCCTGAGCGACTACGCCGAGTGGCCGTACTCGCCGTCGGCTTCGTGGACCGAGCTCGGCGACACCTGGGCGACCGGAATCCAGTCCGCGGTCATCGGCGAGAAGTCCGTCGAGGACGCCATGAAGGACACCGCCAAGAAGATCGAC
>JBASAE010000114.1:0-1503 GCA_049654285.1 Microbacterium sp. | reverse complement strand
CCCGATCATCGACCGCGTCGTGCCGAACCCCGACACCGCCGAGGCCTACGACACTCTGTTCGACCGCTACCTGCGCCTCTACGACGCCACGAAGGACGTCGTGCACGAGCTCGCCGCCGTGCAGCGCACCCGTTCCTGAATCCACGAAAGACGGAGAACCATCATGAGCTACCTCCTCCCCGCTCCGGCCGGCCGTCCGGCATCCACACCGCAGACCGCCTATCTGATCACCTCCGGCGACCTGCGCGAGTCGGCCAACGTCGCCGGCTGGCCGGTGCAGGCCGCCACCGAGGCGGCCGTCACCGCGGCTCTGGAGAGCCTGGGATGGAGCGTCGTGCGTCCCTTCGGCATCGACCCGGCCACCGGACACGGCTACATCTCCAGCCAGCGGATGGGCATGGAGGTGTTCAAGAGCATCCCGGTCGATGCCCCCCTGGTCGTCGCGACCGCGAACTGGCAGTACTCGCATCACGTGCTCGCGGGCCTGCGCACCCACCGGGGGCCGATCCTCACCACCGCGAACTTCGCCCCGGATTGGCCGGGGCTGGTCGGGCTGCTGGGCTTGAACGCCGGACTCACCAAGATGGACAAGCCCTACTCCACGATCTGGTCGGTGGACTTCACCGACGACTGGTTCATGGCGGGACTCGCGGAATGGACCGAGACCGGCCGTATCACGCACGACGCCTCCCATGTGCGCGACCTCCCCGAGCTGCCCGACTCCCCCGAGAAGCTGCTCGGCGAGGCGCTCGCCGCGCAGCTTCTCGCCGACAAGGCCATCATCGGCGTGTTCGACGAGGGCTGCATGGGCATGTACAACGCGATCTTCGACGATGAGCTGCTCAACCGCACCGGCATCTACAAGGAGCGGCTGTCGCAGTCGGCGCTGTACGCCGAGATGCTGAACGTCGCCGAGGATGAGGCGGACGCCGCCTACGACTGGCTGATCATGCACGGGATGACCTTCCGGTACGGGTCGGATGCGGCGACGGAGCTCACCCGCGAGCAGGTGCAGTGGCAGCTGAAGATGTACATCGCCGCCCTGCGCATCGCCGACGACTTCGGACTCGACGCGGTCGGCATCCAGTACCAGCAGGGCCTGAAGGACCTCGTCCCGGCATCCGACCTCGCCGAGGGCATCCTGAACTCGACCGAACGGCCGCCGGTGACCTCGCGTGACGGGAGCCGCGTGCTGCACGACGGCCGTGCGTTCCCGCACTTCAACGAGGCCGACGAGGGCGTCGCGGTCGATGCGCTGGTGACGGATCGGGTGTGGCGCGCGATGGGCCTGGTGCCCGACAACACGCTGCACGACGTGCGCTGGGGTGAGGACTACGACGGGCGGTTCGTCTGGGTGTACGAGATCTCCGGCTCCGTGCCCGCCTCCCACCTGGGCGGCTGGGACAAGGCCGAGGGGTGGCGGCAGGGCCACGTGTTCTTCCCGGCCGGCGGCGCGACGATCAACGGCGTCTCCCGACCCGGCGAGGTGGTGCTCTCGCGCAT
>JBASAE010000113.1:0-4272 GCA_049654285.1 Microbacterium sp. | reverse complement strand
AGCTCCGCCTGGTGGGCGCAGCTGCTGATGATCTTCGCCCTGACCGCCGGCACGGGCCTCATCATGTGGTTCGCCGAGCTCGTCACGGAGAAGGGCATCGGCAACGGCATGTCGCTGCTGATCTTCACCTCGATCGCCGCCACCTTCCCCTCGGCGATGCAGGCCATCTGGGAGGCGAAGGGCTTCGAGGTCTTCCTGATGGTGCTCATCGTCGGCATCATCGTGATGGCGCTCGTGGTGTTCGTCGAGCAGTCGCAGCGCCGCATCCCGGTGCAGTACGCCAAGCGCATGGTGGGCCGGCGCACGTTCGGCGGCACGAACACCTACATCCCGCTGAAGGTGAACATGGCGGGCGTGATCCCGATCATCTTCGCCTCCTCGCTGCTGTATATCCCGATGCTGGTCGCGCAGTTCAACACGCCGACCGACGGCAGCCAGCCCCCGGGATGGGTGGTCTGGATCTCGCAGTACTTCACCACCGGTGACCACCCGCTGTACATGCTGGTGTACTTCCTGCTGATCATCGGGTTCACGTACTTCTACGTCGCGATCACGTTCAACCCGGTCGAGGTCGCCGACAACATGAAGAAGTACGGCGGGTTCATCCCCGGCATCCGTGCCGGGCGACCGACCGCCGAGTACCTCGACTACGTGCTCACCCGCATCACGTTCCCCGGGTCGATCTACATCGGACTGATCGCGCTGATCCCGCTGATCGCCCTGTCGACCGTGCAGGCGAACCAGAACTTCCCGTTCGGCGGCGCGTCGATCCTGATCATCGTCGGCGTCGGACTCGAGACCGTGAAGCAGATCGACGCGCAGCTGCAGCAGCGCCACTACGAAGGGCTCCTCCGATGACGGCATCCGCACAGACCCCCGCCCGCCTCCTGATCGTGGGCCCGCAGGGCTCGGGCAAGGGCACCCAGGGTGTGCGCATCGCCACGTCGTTCGGGGTCCCGGTGGTCTCGACCGGCGACATCTTCCGGGCCAACATCAAGCAGGGCACCGAGCTGGGGCAGAAGGTGACCGCGATCCTCGATGCCGGGGACCTGGTGCCGGATGAGCTGACCAGCGAGATCGTGCGCGACCGCCTCTCGCAGGACGACGCGGCGAACGGCTTCCTGCTGGACGGCTATCCGCGCAACACGGCGCAGGTCGGCCACCTCGACGGGTTCCTCGCCGGACGCGAGGAGTCGCTCGACGCGGTCATCCTGCTCGAGGTGCCGCGCGAGGAGAGCATCGCCCGGCTGCGGTTGCGCGCCACCGAGCAGGGGCGCTCGGATGACACGGAGGCGGCGATCGCGCACCGGCTCGACATCTACGAGCACGAGACCGCTCCGATCATCGAGGTGTACGCCGAGCGCGGCATCGTCGACCGCATCGACGGGGTCGGATCGCTCAACCAGATCACCGAGCGCATCGTCGCAGCGCTGGACGCGCGCGGTCTCCGCGTGCTGGTCTGACGTGTTCCGCCGCTCGATCTACAAGACCCCGGCGCAACTGCGCGCGATGGTCGAGCCGGGTCTGATCACGGCGGCGGCGCTCGCGGAGGTGCGTTCGCTGGTGCGGCCCGGGACGACCACCGGGGAGCTGGACGCCGCGGCGTCCCGCGTGATCCGTGCGCGCGGCGCCGAGTCGAACTTCCAGCTGGTGCGTGGCTACCGGCACACCACGTGCATCTCGGTGAACGATCAGGTGGTGCACGGCATCCCGGGGTCGCGGGTGCTGCAGGCCGGTGACATCGTCTCGATCGACTGCGGAGCCCAGTTCGAGGGGTGGAACGGCGACAGCGCGATCACCCTGGTGGTCCCGGGACCCGCGGATGCAGGGCTGGTCGCGCGCCGGGAGGAGCTCTCCCGGGTCACCGAGGGGTCCATGTGGGCGGGCATCGCGGCGATGGCGACGGCCTCGCACATCGGTGAGATCGGCGCAGCCGTCCAGGGGTACATCGAGGCGCAGGGGCCCTCGGTCGTCTCCGGTGAGACCTATGGCATCCTCCGCGAGTACGTCGGGCACGGCATCGGGCGCCGGATGCACGAGGCGCCGAGCGTCTTCAACTACCGCACCCCGGATGCCGGTGCCGAGGTGCGACCCGGTCTCGTGCTCGCCATCGAGCCCATGGTCACCGCCGGGGGAGAGGCGACCTTCGTCGAGGACGACGACTGGACCGTGACGACCGTCGACGGCAGCGACGGATCGCACTGGGAGCACTCGGTGGCCCGCCACGCCGGCGGCGTCTGGGTGCTCACCGCCGAGGACGGCGGAGCCGGGGGCCTCGCGCCGTTCGGCGTGACGCCGGTGCCTCCCGCCTGAACCCCGATCCCCGGGAGGCTCACGGGCTGCGCATAGGGGGCGCAGGGGAGAATGGTCGGAGCATCCCGCACAGCAGAACGGAAAGCAATGGCACGCGCACAGGGCAGCAAGACCAATTGGTTCGCCATCTGGATCACGGCGGCCGTCGTCGTGGTCCTCGTCGTGCTCGGCGGGACGGTCGTGTGGCTCAACAGCCAGTCGAACTCGTCCGGCCCAGCCCCCGCGGGCGAGCTGATCAACAGCGACACCGGTGCGCTCACGTTCGGCGAGGGCAAGGACACCGTCGCGGTGTACATCGACTTCATGTGCCCGATCTGCAACAAGTTCGAGCAGCAGTACGGCTCGCAGATGCAGAAGGCCGCCGAGGACGGCAAGATCACGCTGGAGTATCACCCGATCGCGATCCTGGACTACGCCTCACAGGGCACGGACTACTCCTCGCGTTCCGGCGCGGCGATGTTCAGCGTGGCCGAGAAGGACCCGAACAAGGCGCTCGACTTCATGGCCGCACTGTTCGCGAACCAGCCGCAGGAGAACGGCCCGGGCCTCACCGACGAGCAGCTGATCGAGATCGCGAAGCAGACCGGCGTGAACGACGCGGCGATCGCGTCGATCAAGGAGGGCACGTTCCTGAAGTTCCCCGCCGCCCAGGCCAAGCAGCACGAGATCGCCGGCACCCCGACGATCGAGATCAACGGCAAGCGGCTGGACCTGCAGAAGGGCGAGCTCGATCAGTTGGTGAAGCTGATCGGCTGATCAGCATTTGCCGGATGCCGGGCAGCGGACTATCATAGACCCTTGGTGCATCGCGCCGTTTCTCGGCGTGTCCATGCATCACCCACCCATCCACCGCAGATCGACCGGTCTGCAGAAGCGTCAGCGAGGCTATGGCTAAGAAAGACGGTGTCATCGAGATCGAGGGCGTCGTGTCCGAGGCGCTGCCCAACGCGATGTTCCGCGTTGAGCTCACCAACGGGCACAAGGTCCTCGCAACGATCTCCGGAAAGATGCGACAGAACTACATCCGCATCATCCCCGAGGACCGTGTCGTCGTGGAGCTCTCGCCCTACGACCTCACCCGCGGGCGCATCGTCTACCGCTACCGCTAGGCCGGTCGAGAAGTAACACCCCAGGCGTCCGCGCCTGCCCGGTGAAGACAGCGAACAGGAAATCATGAAGGTCAATCCCAGCGTCAAGCCCATCTGCGACCACTGCCGCGTGATCCGTCGTCACGGTCGCGTCATGGTGATCTGCAAGAGCAACCCGCGGCACAAGCAGCGGCAGGGCTGATGGGGCGGCCCCTCCGGGGCATCCATCCACAACTGAAGAAAAGGCAGATCGGATCCCGCGCGAGCGGGGGACACCCCGGGTGGAGGCCCGGGAACGGATACTGCTCCACACCTCCACAACACTCAACAGGAGATACCGCATGGCACGTCTTGCCGGCGTCGACATCCCGCGCGACAAGCGCGTGGTGATCGCACTCACGTACATCTACGGCATCGGCCGTACCCGCTCGGTCGAGATCCTGGCGGCCACGGAGATCGACGAGTCGATCCGTGTGAAGGACCTCACCGACGACCAGCTCGTGGCGCTGCGCGACCACATCGAGGGCAACTACAAGGTGGAGGGTGACCTGCGCCGCGAGGTCGCCGCGGACATCCGCCGCAAGGTCGAGATCGGATCCTACGAGGGCATCCGCCACCGTCGCGGCCTTCCGGTGCGCGGTCAGCGCACCAAGACCAACGCCCGTACCCGCAAGGGCCCGAAGCGCACCGTCGCCGGTAAGAAGAAGGCCCGCTAAGCGGCCAGGTAAGAGGAGAACACTTTCATGGCTGCACCCAAGGCCGCCGCGCGCAAGCCGCGCCGCAAGGAGAAGAAGAACATCGCGCTGGGCCAGGCCCACATCAAGTCGACGTTCAACAACACCATCGTCTCGATCACCGACCCGTCCGGCGC
>JBASAE010000112.1:0-3207 GCA_049654285.1 Microbacterium sp. | reverse complement strand
GCGCGAAGGCGGCGACCTGCACCCAGCCCTGTCCCTCGGCCTCGGAGGCGACGTGCGCGAGCTCCTGGTCGGCGGCGGCGTGCGCCCCGCGGTACTGCTGCACGGTCGCGTGCAGCACGCGGGCGCGCAGCACGTCCTTGCGGGTCCCGGCCATGCGCGCCTGGCGAACGGCCTCCTCCGACAGCGGCAGCGCCTCGTCGAGCCGATCCAGGACCTTGAGCAGCCACACACGCTCCATCAGGGCGGGCAGGCTGCGCTGCTGCTCGATCTCGGCCAGCCGGTCGACGCACCCGTCCCTGTCGACCAGTTCGCGAAGGGTGTCCGGGTCGTAACCCTGGATCAGACTCATTGCTCGTCGCTCCTCTCCGCAAACCGTCTTCCCCAGTCTGCCCGGTCGATCTGGGAACCCTCCGAGGCGCGCCCTCGAGGAACGGGATGCCGGGCCGGGGGATGCCGCCGGCCCGTCCCGCGGGCGGTCGATCCGTTGCGGATGGCGGATGATCGGCGGGTAGGTCCTCGGGCATCCGGCGGATCGACCGCACGCTGCCAGGGCATCGCCGATCAGCGCAGGAAGATCAGCGCAGGAAGAGGGACGCGTCGGGACGCGGGGAGGCCGTGGCGTCGGCGTCCGTCACGACCCGCGCGCCCTGCGCGAAGGCCGTGACCTCGGCGCCCTGGGCGATCTTCGCCGGATGCGGACCGGCGGCGAGCAGCCGCGGCAGCCACGCGGTCGGCAACGGGCTCGCGGAGGCGGCGACCACGAGGTTCCCGAACCGTCGGCCCTTCAGCACCTGCGTGTCGGCCAGCAGAGCGACGTCGGCGAACGCCGCGCCGACCGTCGCGACCTGCCGCCGGGCGAAGGCCAGCCCGGGTCCGTCCGCGACGTTCACCAGCAGGACGCCCGCGGGAGAGAGCAGCCCGGAGAGCGCCCGGTAGAACTCGACGCTGGTCAGATGCGGCGGCGTCTGCGCCCCCGAGAACACGTCCGACACGACCAGGTCACAGGCGCCCTGCAGTGCGGCGGGCAGGCGGCGCACGCCGTCCCGGGCATCTCCGATCCGCACGCGGATCGACGCGCCCCGTGGTAGCGGCAGCCGTTCGCGCACCAGCTGCACGAGCGGCGCCTCCAGCTCGATCACCTGCTGTCGGGACCCGGGTCTCGTCGCCTCGACGTACCGCGGCACCGTCATCCCGCCGGCGCCCAGATGCACGGCGGTCAGCGCCCCCGGCCGCAGCTGATCGATCACCGCGCCCATCCGCACCACGTACTCGAAGTGCAGATGTGTGGGGTCCTCGAGGTCGACATGGGACTGCGGGGTGCCGTCGACGATCAGCTCGTATCCGCTGGTGAACTCGGACGGCGAGATCTCGGCGATCCCGCCGTGATCCAGCCGGATGCGCGGGTTCTCGGCATCCTTCGTACGCGACCGTCCCATGTCGTCGAGCTTAGGGGTCGTGCTGATGGGTCGCAGGCGAGACGAGCGGTTCGGCCCGCACCGACACAGCAGATCGCGGGCGTCGTCATTGATAGGATCCGACCGAATGCGAAGGAGCCGAATGGGCAGCGAAGGCGGTGAGCGTGTCGTCCTCCTGCTCCAGGGCGATGATTTCGACGGGCTCTCTGCGTGGTTCTGCTGGTGGCTGAACGAGCCGGAGGCCGAACCGGAGACCTGGTTCGCATTCGAGGATGCCGCCGCGGCGTTGCGCAGGCTCGACGATGCGCTGCCCACTCCGCGGGCGGGGGAGCGGATGGAGGCCGCTCTCGGCCGCGCCTTCGACGGTGCGCTCGCCCATCCGGAGCGGGAGCGTGCGCTGATGGCCGATCTCGCAGGGTTCCTGATCCCCGATTTCGTGATCGCGCAGATACGTGCGCACCGTCTCGCCGGTCGTGAGGTGGAGCTGCGGATCATGCCGCCGCCGAGCTGCGTGCGCGTGCCCTGGGCGCTGCTCGTCGTCGGGGGTGAAGACGAGGGCGAAGGCGGTGGCGAGGGAGTGCGTGGCTCACGGCTCGGCGAACTCGTCACCGTGATCGACGACGTTCCGGCGGCGTTCCACGTCGGCAGGGCACGTGTGGCCGCCGAGGAGCCCGCGGGGCCGCTGGTGGCCGTGATCGACCCCGCCCTGGATATCCCGAGGATGCGGCTTTTCACCGATGATCAGCGGCGCTCGCTCGCGGTGCCCGGCGCAGACGAGCCGGGGGCCCGGATGACCGCGGCGCGGCTGTCGCAGCAGTTGCGCCGGACACCGCCGAGTGGATTCGTCTTCGTCGGACACGTCGCCGGAGATGCCGGAAGCACAGCGATGCACCTCAGCCCCGCCGAGGCGACCCCTGAGCTGCCGTCGTCGGCGGTCGCAGGCCTGCTGACCGCCGCAGACCTCGTTCTGGGGATGAGCGACAGCGGAGGGCCCACGGGGGCCGAGATCTGGCCGATGCCCGCCTCCGTCGCCATCGTCGCGTGCAACTCCGGCGGCGATCTCGGGCGACGCGAGCCCTTCGGCCTGGTGATCTCGTGCCTCAACGCGGGGGCGCAGTGGGCGTTGGCCACCCGATGGGTGCTGCCGACCGACAGCACCTTCCGGTGGTTCGCCGCCAGTCGCGCCTCCCGGTCTGGCGGGGGCGGTGCCTTCCGCACCTCCGTCGCCGTCGGCCCCGGTGCCGCCGAACCTCTCGCCGAGGTCGCCCGCGCGGCCATCGCCGCCGTGACGGATGGGGAAGGCTCGTCGCGGATCACGGCGTTCCTGCGGGAGCGGATCCGGCTCTGGGATGCCGTATCGGCCGACGTCCCGCCGTCCGAGCGGATCGCGCTGTCCCCGCTCACCTGGGGTGCGCTGGCGGTGTTCCATGCCGCGGAGCGGATCGTGCAGCCCGCGCCCTAGCCGAGCGGGACGATCGCCGGCGTGACCCAGTGCTCATCCGTCGCGTGCGTTGCGGCGAGGTGGGCGTCGAGCGCGATCCTTCCATCGGGGAGGCGGAGCAGCGGCCTCGGGCGGACGGCGATGGGCGCGTCGTCGCGCAGCTGTGCGAGCACCGTTCCGGATGCTGCGCGTGCAAACCCCAGGTCGGATGGGGGGACCATGCGCTCAGGCTCGTCCGTCGCCTCGGTGGCGAACGAGCGCAACGCATCCATCCCGCCCGCCGCCGTGCGACCAGTGTTGAGGACGAGACTGGATCGCCGCACCGCGATGATCTCGGCGATGGTGCGGGTG
>JBASAE010000111.1:0-8431 GCA_049654285.1 Microbacterium sp. | reverse complement strand
GGCAGTAGACGAACGCCTCGACCTTGTCGAACTGATGCACCCGGATGATGCCGCGGGTGTCCTTGCCGTAGGAGCCGGCCTCGCTGCGGTAGCAGGTCGACCAGCCGGCATAGCGCAGCGCCCCCTTCGAGAGGTCGAGGATCTCGTCCTTGTGGTACCCCGCCAGCGGCACCTCACTGGTGCCGACCAGGTACATGTCCTGTTCTTCGAGTCGGTACACCTCGGCGGCGTGCTCCCCGAGGAACCCGGTGCCGGCCATGATCTCGGGCCGCACCAGGGTCGGCACGATCATCGGGGTGAACCCGTTCGAGAGCGCGGTGTCGAGCGCGAGGTTCATCAGCGCGATCTCCAGGCGCGCACCGACGCCCTTGAGGAAGTAGAACCGGGAGCCGGAGACCTTCACGCCCCGCTCCATGTCGATCGCATCGAGGATCTCGCCGATCTCGAGGTGGTCGCGCGGAGCGAAGTCGAACGTGGGGATGTCTCCGACGCGGCGCAGCTCGACGAAGTCGTCCTCGCCGCCCGAGGGCACGCCGTCCACGATCACGTTCTCGATGCGCGCCAGCGCCGCGGACGCCGCATCCGCCGCCTCGTTCGCCGCGTGCTGCGCCTGCTTCACGCGCTCGGCGAGATCCTTGGCCTGCGCGACCAGAGCGGCCTTCTCGTCCTTCGGCGCTTTCGCCACCCGCTTGCCGAATGCGTTCTGCTCGGCGCGCAGGTCTTCGAAGGCGCTCAGCGCCGCACGGCGCGATCGGTCCGACTCGATCGCCGCGTCGACGGTCTCGGGCGCGTTCCCGCGCGCGATCTGGGAGCGGCGAACCGTGTCTGGCTCGTCGCGGAGCAGGGCGAGGTCGATCATCCCCCAATCCTACCGACGGGACATCGCCCCGAACCCGACGACCGACGATGCCCTCGATGGGGCCCATCTGCAGGACAGCCCCGTCACACTCCCTGCATTCGCGACCCACCGGCCGGAATCTCCGCGGGAACGGATTAGAGTGGCGGCTATGACCGCACGTGCCCCGGGGGACTCGCACGCGGCGCTGGTCTTCCATCCGCACAAGGTCGATGAGAGACGGCTGCGCACCGCACTGACATCACTGTCGAAGGAGCACGGCTGGGCGACGCCGAGGTTCTACCCGACCACGGCCTCGGATGCGGGTCAGCAGCTCGTCCGCACGGCGATCGACGAGGGGGCGGCCGTCGTCCTCGCCGCCGGCGGCGACGGAACCGTGCGGGCCGTCGCCGAGGGCATCGCCGGCACCGACGTCCCGCTCGCGATCGTGCCGAACGGCACCGGGAACCTGTTCGCCCGCAACCTCGAGCTGCCGCTGACCGAGCCGGAGAAGATGGTCGAGGCCGTCTTCAGCGGCTTCACCCATCCGGTCGACGTGGGCTGGGCGCGCCTCACCCGCGCGGACTCGAGCACCTCGGAGCACGCCTTCGTCGTGCTCGCGGGCATGGGGCTGGACGCCGACATGATCGCCAACACCCGATCCGACCTGAAGAAGCAGGTCGGCTGGGTGGCCTACATCGACGGCGCCGCCCGGTCGCTGCCCCGTGCGAAGCCTTTCCGCACGGTGTACCAGATCGACGGCGGCCGGCTCCATTCGGTCAAAGTGCACAGCATGCTCTTCGCGAACTGCGGCATGCTGCCCGCCGGAATCGCCCTCGTGCCGGACGCCTCGATCGACGACGGCGCGATGGACGTCGCCGTCATCCAGCCGACCGGGCCGTTCGGCTGGCTGACGGTCTGGCGGCGCATCTGGTGGGACAACTCCGTGCTGCGTCGCACCCGTGCCGGGCGCCGAGTGCTGGAGCGCCGCGGCCGGGACGCCTCGGTGCACTATCTCCACGGCCGGACCGCAGAGGCCGCGATGCCGAGGCCGACCTCGATCGAGCTCGACGGGGACGAGTTCGGCGAGGCGGTGCGCATCTCCTGTCGCATCGACCAGGGCGGGCTGCTGCTGGTGCTGCCGGCCGGTCACGACATCAGCCGCTTCTGACGTGTTCGTCCCACCCCCGCCCCCGGGGGTCGCATGTGCAGGGAACCCTCGCCCGAGGGGTCGCATGTGCAGGGAACCCTCGCCCGATACCCTGCACAAGCGACCCCTCGATGAGCGAACGCCCGTGGAACGCGAGGTTCAGAGGACCTGAACTGTGCCCTCGATGTTGTCGCCGGTGAGGGTCAGAGTGAAGTCCTTGCCCGCCTCGTGCTTCGTCGGCAGCTCGATGAGGGTGGCCCGGGGCGCCATGTCCAGGGTGCAGGCCTGGTCGGCCTTCGGCTCGGCGAAGGTGACCTTCGCTCCGCCATCCGTCTCGGCGACGTCCTGGAGCTGAGGCACGCAGGTCGAGGAGCCCCAGGTGAGCAGCACGACGCCGGTGTCGGAGAACCAGCCCGCCGAGGGCTGGTAGTCGGTCGCGGAGCCCGGGGCGGCCGCCCCGGCGGCAAGACCCGCGAGGCCTGCGGTGAGGTCGGCCTCGCCGTAGGTGATCTCGATCTCGACGTCCTTCGAGACGTCGAGCCCCTCGGGCACGCCGATCGCGGTGGCGCGCGGCACGAGGTCCTTCGTGCAGGGGCTTCCGGTCGGATCGGCGAGGACGACCTTCACGGTCTGCCCCTCCGCGGTGACGTCGTTCGCCATCGGCACGCAGGTGGACGACCCCTCGGTGACGACGGCGATCATCCGGCCACCGTCGAGCCAGGCCGCGTGGGCCGCGTTCGCGTCACCCGAGGCCGCGGTGTCCGTCTGCTCGGGCGTGCTCGTGGGCGTCGACGCGCCCGGCGAGGCGGAACAGCCGACGAGCGCGAGGGCGCCCACGGCAAGAACGGCGGCGAACAGCGGCAGGCGGGGGGAAGCAAGGCTCATGCTCTCACCGTAGCGGTCCGCCCCGGTGATTCGGTCGCGGAACGATCACGTTCTGCTGGGGGTATTCCGAGTGCGGAATATGCGCCTACTGCAGAGCGGAGGTCAGTCGTGCGAGGTTGTCGAGCACGGTCGAGCGCAGCGGCTGCTGCCGCCATTCCTCCAGGGTCAGCTCGCGGCTGAGCGTGCGGTAGCGGTCCTCGACCTCACGCACCTCGGAGACGAACTCCTCTCCGCGCACCAGCATCGAGATCTCCAGGTTGAGACCGAAGGACCGCATGTCCATGTTGCTGGATCCGACCACGGCGATCTCGTCGTCGATGGTCAACGTCTTGGTGTGCAGGATGAACGGCTTGCGATACATCCAGATCCGTACGCCCGCCTTGAGCAGCGCCTCGTAGTAGCTGCGCTGGGCGTGGTACACGACGGCCTGGTCGCCCTCCTCCGAGACGAACAGCTCGACCTGCACGCCGCGGTCGCAGGCGGATGACACAGCTGCCAGCAATGCCTCATCCGGGACGAAGTAAGGGCTGACCATCATGATCTTCCGCTTCGCCGCATACATCAGCGTGAGGAACAGCCGCAGGTTGTTCTCGGCGTAGAACCCGGGACCGGAGGGCACGATCTGACAGTCCAGGTCACCGCTGCCGGCGTCCGTGTTGATGCTGGCGATGTTCTCGTCCGGAACCCGGTCCGTCTCGGAGTAGTAGTCGCTGAGGAACACGGCGTCGATGCTCGCGACGATCGGTCCGTCCACGCGCACCATCAGGTCGACCCAGTGCAGTCCGCGCTTGATGTTCTTGCGGAGGTTGTACGACGAGTCGGTGACGTTCTGCGACCCCATGAACGCGACGGCGCCGTCGACCACCAGCAGCTTGCGGTGGTTGCGCAGGTCGGGGCGCTGCCAGCGACCCTTGAGCGGCTGCACCGGCAGCATCTCGTGCCAGTCGGCGCCCATGGCGTTCAGCCTCGCCCTGGTCTGCTTGTACCTCGGTTTGCCGCGATTCGCCCAGAAGTCCAGCAGCACGCGCACCGGGACACCCCGGGCCGCGGTCTCCTCCAGCGCACGGAAGAAGTTGTCCGTCGCGGCATCCGACTGCAGGATGTAGAACTCGACGTGCACGTACTCGGTCGCCTGCCGGATCGCCTCGGCCATCGCGTCGAGCGATTCCTGGTAGTCGCTGATCAGGTGCGCGCCGTTGTCGCCGGTGAGCGGCATCGCACCGAGCTTCCGGTTCATCTCCACCAGCGGGGGGAACCAGTCCGGCGGGTCAGGACGCAGGCTGCCCAGCTGCAGGTTCCGGGTCAGCTCGGAGATGGTGGCGTTGATCTGGGTCTGTTTCCGCCGGCGGGCGCGCGGCAGACGCGGGTTCCCGATCAACAGGAACAGCAGGATGCCGATCTCGGGCAGGAAGAAGATCGCCAGCAGCCAAGCCATCGCCGAGGTGGGTCGCCGGTTGCGGGGGATGACGATGATCGCCGTCACGCGGATGATGAGATCGACGACGAGGACGACGATGGCGATCCACCCCGGCCATCGGAGAGTGAAGTCCACGCATCGTCTCCTTCCCCGCGCGCGTCGAATCGTGCTCGCCTCAGCGTAGCCGTACCGTGCGACATCGTTCGGACCCGCACGGACGACGGCGCCCCCGCCGAGGCGGGGTCGTGACGCGGCCGGGGTTCAGGAGGCCTGAGGCGGCAGGCCGCGGGCGGCGCGCTCCTCGGCCTCGATCCGCGCGTGCGCTCTGCGCTCCGTGCGGTCGGAGTGCAGGATCCCACGCAGGATGAACACGAAGATCGCGAGGATGGCGAGGGTCGGCAGAATCGCCCAGAGCGCTGCGATCCAGAAGTCGTCCATACCTCCATGGTACGCGGGGACGACCGGTGTCCGACTCGTGCTGCACATTCGGCAGCTCCGAGGATTCTCTTCACATCAGCTTTTCCCGCGCTCCTCCTCTCCTCGTTCCCCGGCACACTCACGGGATGAACACGATCCTGCACGTCACCGCTCCGGCCGAGCTCCTCGGCGCCGTCCCCGCCCTGGCGGGCTACACCCCGCGCGACAGCCTGGTGCTGCTGCCCTTTCGCGAGGGCCGGGCCCACGGTGCCCTGCGCATCGACCTGCCCGAGGCCGACTCCCCGCCCCCGGCGTTCGCCGATGCGGCCCTCGGCGCGCTCTTGCAGACACCGGAGTGCGAGGCCTTCGCGATCGTGGTCTACACGGAGGCCCACGCGATCGAGACGCCCGACGGCACGATTCTCCCGCAGGTGGCCATGATCGACGCACTGCTCTCGGGCGCGGCGCGGGCCGGGACGCGCGTCGTCGAGGCGCTCTGCGTGACCGCCGGCGGATGGGCCGACTACCTCTGCGGAGACCCGGTGCTGCATCCTCTCGAACAGATCCCCCGTCCCCCTGAAGGCCTGTCCCCCGCGGGCGACCAGAGGGACGGAGCGGCGCTGCCCCCGGCAGACCTCGCCGAACGCGAGCGGGTGGCGCGCACGATCCGCGACCTCGACGTCGCACAGGAGCGCATCGGGGACGGTACTCCGTTCCCCGCCTGGGACGAGGACTCCCAGGCCCTCGCGGCCACCGTCATGCTCGACGACGTCCCCGCGTTCGCGGAGGAGATCCTCATCCACGAGGGCCGGCTGCCGGTGTTCGCCTGCGCGGCACTGCTGTGGTGCCTGCACCGCCCCGCGCTGCGCGACGCGATGCTCGTGCAATGGGCCGGTGATCGGAGCACCGGTGCCGAGGCTCTCGCGGAACAGCGCGCGTTCCTAGGCGGCGGTGCCGAGGGCTCCTCACACATCGGAGACGTGTTCATCGGACGCGCGGGCCGACCGGACCCCACTCGCCTGCTCCGCGCCCTCGATGTCGTCCGGGCAGCCGCCGCCTGTGCACCGCGCACCGTGCGCCCCGGCGCCCTGGCCTCGGCCGCCTGGCTGGCCTGGGCGCTGGGGCGTTCGACGCACGCCGCGGAGTATCTGCGGATGGCTCGTGAGATCGACCCCGATCACAACCTGACCGAGCTGCTGCAGACGGTGCTCGACGCTGCCGTGCTGCCGCACTGGGTCCTGAACCGGGTGGCCCCGGTGTGCTCTACTTGACCAGCGGGAACAGGATGGTCTCGCGGATGCCCAGGCCCGTGATCGCCATCAGCAGGCGGTCGATGCCCATGCCCTGCCCGCCGGTCGGCGGCATCCCGTGCTCGAGCGCGCGCAGGAACTCCTCGTCGACCCGCATCGCTTCGACGTCGCCTCGGGCGGCGAGCTTCGCCTGCTCGACGAACCGCTCGCGCTGGATGACCGGGTCGACCAGCTCGGAGTATCCGGTCGCCAGCTCGAAGCCGCGCACATACAGGTCCCACTTCTCGACCACGCCGGGGATCGAGCGGTGCTCGCGCACCAGGGGCGAGGTGTCCACCGGGAAGTCCATCACGAACGTCGGCCGCTCCAGGCCCGGCTTGACGAAGTGCTCCCAGAGCTCTTCGATGAGCTTGCCGTGCGTGGCGTGGTCGGGCACGTCGACGCCGTTCGCCTCGGCGAAGGCGATGAGCTCCTCCACCGGGTCGGAGGGGGTGAACTCGCGGCCGGCCGCCTCGGACAGTGAGTCGTACATCGAGATGCGCGCCCACTCGCCGCCCAGGTCGTACTGCGTGCCATCGGCCCAGGTGACCAGGGTGTCACCCGCGACCGCGACCGCGGCGTTCTGGATGAGCTCCTGCGTGAGGTCGGCGACGCCGTTGTAGTCGGTGTAGGCCTGGTAGAACTCCAGCATCGCGAACTCGGGGCTGTGCGTGGAGTCGGCGCCCTCGTTGCGGAAGTTGCGGTTGATCTCGAACACCCGCTCGATTCCGCCGACGACCGCACGCTTGAGGTAGAGCTCGGGCGCGATGCGCAGGTACAGCTCGGTGTCGAAGGCGTTCGAGTGTGTGATGAAGGGGCGTGCGGATGCCCCGCCGTGCTGCACCTGCAGCATGGGCGTCTCGACCTCGACGAAGCCGTGGTCGGCGAAGGTCTTGCGCAGGCTCGCGTTGACCGCCGCGCGGGCGCGCACGGTGGTGCGGGCCTGCTCGCGCACGATGAGGTCGAGGAAGCGGCTGCGCACGCGCCCCTCCTCGCTGAGCTCGGCATAGACGTTCGGCAGCGGCAGGATCGCCTTCGACGCGATGGTCCAGTCGTCGGCCATGATCGACAGCTCGCCGCGGCGGCTGGAGATCACCTCGCCGTGCACGAAGACGTGGTCGCCGAGGTCGACCAGCTCCTTCCACGCCTGCAGCGATTCCTCACCGACGTTCGCGAGCGAGATCATCGCCTGGATGCGCGAGCCGTCGCCGGCCTGCAGGCTCGCGAAGCACAGCTTGCCGGTGTTGCGGCTGAACACCACGCGGCCGGCGACGCCGACGATCTCGCCGGTCTCCGCCCCTGCATCGAGCTCGCCGTACTGCGCCCGCAGCTGCGGGATGGTGTGCGTGACGGGCACGCTGACCGGGAAGGCGCCGCCTGAGGCATCCGCGCGCTCGGCGATCAGCCGGTCGCGCTTGGCGAGACGCACCTCGCGCTGTTCGAAGGTGTCGTCGTTCTCCGCGACGTCGTGGTTCTCGGCAGGCGCAGCGGCGGGCGCGTCGGTCATGTGCGGGCTCCTCGGAAAGTCGCCCTTCAGTCTACCGGCGCGCCTCTGCGCCCCTGTGCCGCCTCCTCGGCTGCGCCGGCAGGGTCCCGCGACACCTGCAGGGCGACGCGACACCTGCAGGGTGAGAATGCGACATTCGCCCTGCAACGGGAAGTTCGCCCTGCATGTGCCGGGGAGTCCGGTGTCCCCGGCGGGTGGACGTCGTGGTCAGAGCGGGTCGGAGGCCTCGCGCAGGGCGCGTTCGACCGTGGACTGCACCAGGGCGGAGAGATAGCCCCCGGGGTTCTCGACGCCGATGCCGCGCAGCAGCGAGGTCGCCTGACCGATGATCGAGCGGGAGAACTCGGAGGCCGTCGCGACCGCCTCCGCATAGGCTGCGCGATCCTGCTCCGCGATGACCACGGGCTCGCAGCCGAGCTCGACGGCGAGCGCCTGCGCGATGGGGAGCACAGCCGCCGGCGCGGTGACCGCCGCATAGGACGCCTGCAGCTGGCGCAGGTCGACGGTGGTGCCACTGAACGTGATGGCCGGGTGCACCGCGAGCGGGATCGCCCCGCGCTCGGCGGCGGGGTGCAGCGCGTCGATGCCGTATGCAGGGTCGGTGTGCAGCACGAGCTGTCCGATCTGCCAGCCTCCGATGTCGGCGATCCCGGACACGAGCCCGGGGAGCTGCTCGTGCGGAACCGCGATCACGACCAGCTCACTGCGTCGGACGATCTCGACGGCGTCCAGCACGGGCGCCCCAGGGAGCACCGCCGCGGCGCGGTCGTCATCCGACCCCGAGGTGATGCCGGTGATGGCGTGCCCGGCCCCGGCGAGCGCGGCGCCGATCACCGGACCGACCCGACCCGCGCCGATGATCCCGACGCCGAGCCGTCCCGGAGCGGCCATTCTCAGACCCCTCCGTCGACGGCGTCCGTCTGCTCCCGTC
>JBASAE010000110.1:0-2800 GCA_049654285.1 Microbacterium sp. | reverse complement strand
ATGCACACAGAGTGCACTGCGCATCAGCGACGTGGAGCGTCGCGTCGAGGATGCCTACGAACGGATCCAGATCTCGACTCACCGACGCAAGGAGATCGAGCTGCATTGGCAGGATCGGCTCGCGGCGGAAGCATCCGGCGCCGAGCAGAAGCGATCAGATCTCGCCGCACAGGCGCAAGAGATCCGGCTGCGCCAAGAGAAGCTCCTCGAGGCTTACTACTCCGACGCCCTGCCTCGCAACCTGTTCGTCAAAGAGCAGCGCAAGTTGGCCGATTCGCTCTCCCGTACCGAGGCCGAGGAGGAGCGCCTGAGCGACGATGTCACGCTCCAGATGAAGCACTTGGCGGAATCGCTCGATCTCCTCGAAGACGCCTGCAACCGATACCTCGCAGCGGCGCCCGCAGATCGCAAGCAGCTGAACAATGCGTTGTTGGACCGTGTGCTCATCGGGCCGAACCCGGAGGACATCTACGTCGAGCTTCGGCCGGAGATCGCCAAGCTAGGGCTGCGCGCCGCCGCGGAAGAGCATCTCGTGTAGGGCTCCTTCGGGAGACCTAACGCGAGTCGAACCCGCGACGTTACGATCACCGGCCGTTTCGCACAACGCGAGTCGGGTGGACCTAACGGGATTCGAACCCCTGACCTTCTCACTGCAAACCTGGCCCGCCCATCGCTACCTGGCACCACTCGTCAGCCATCAACCTCACTCGTCCCGAGCGGCGGATCGTGGCGCCCTCACCGCTACATCAGAGCTTTGGGATGGCGGCGCGCACCTGTCGTGAAGGGCATGAACAAGACCCGCCCGATGATCTAAGGAGAGGCAACATGCGTTTCGACAATGGAGAGGCTCGGCTCCACGCGATGCGAGGGGTCGCGTACCTCCTCGAGGACCGCGATCGCTGGGCGGAGTTCCTCGCCACCGCCGAACAGGAGGCCCCTGCGCTCTGGAGTTTCCTGAAGTTCGCGACCGAGGCGTACGACCGGTTCTGGGAGAGCATCAATAGCGCAGACGGGTTCGCGCCTGAACAGATCGTCGCCGAGTTGCAGACAGTGCTCACCAAAATGGCGAGTCCCGAGCGCGCCGAGCAGTGACACCATCCGTTCATCCGACCGCTCTCCCGCATGGAGTTCTCTGCCGTGAGCAGCGCAATGGAGAGCAGTCCTCACTCTTCCTTCGAGAAGACGCGATCCAGCATCACCGCGGTAGCCGGATTCACCATCTCGTTGCGGCGGATGTAGTGCTGGATCGTGATCTTCGGATCAGTGTCCCCGAGTAGCTCGGCAGCGAGTTCGACGCCGCCCTGCTCGTTGATCGCGGTCGCGACAGTCCGACGGAACATGTGCGGGGTGACGCCGGTGATCCCGGCGAGATCGAGAACGTGCCGGAGCTGCCGGCGCACGTTGTTCGTCGTCAGCAGCGTTCCCTCGCGGGTACAGAACAGTAAGGCATCGAGCGATGACTCCTCCAACCGTGTCAGGCGACGCCGCACGGCCTCCGCCGTGAAGGACGGGATCGCGACGGTACGCCGCGACTTCGCGGTCTTCGGATGATCCTGCCGCGTGGTCGGCTCTCCCCTGTGGCTGACGATCGTGCCAGTGATCCGGATCGACGGGATTGGGCTGGTGACGTCGATGTCGCGACGGCGGATGGCGAGGACCTCCCCGATGCGGGCGGAGGTGCCGAGCATGACCTCGACGATCGCGCCCAGCTGCCCGTCGGGCTTCGGTCCGGAGATCGAGCGTCCGGCCTCCCAGAGCGCGATCGCCGTGCGGATCGCGTTCACCTCCGCAGGCGTCAGCGCGTTCGGCGTCGACGCCGGCCGGTGCAGTCGCGAGACGTGATCCATCGGGTTCCGCGGCAGCACCTCGTGCCTGACGGCGAGGCCGAGCGCGAGACGCAGGACCACGCGGGCCTGTTTGGCGCGGTTGTAGCTCTGCTTCGCGAACTGCTTGAGGAAGTGGTCGCAACGGGCGACGCCGATCTCCCGCAGAGTCAGGTTCCCGAAGACCGGCAGGACGAGCGTCTGCATGTTCCGCTCATACAGCTGCAGGGTGCGATTCGACAGGCGGTCTTCGAGCTCGAGGTCTTCGAGCCAGTACGCGACCAGGTCCGGGAACGGGCTGTCCGGCGTAAGCGCCGAGGACGACGGCTGGAACAGGCTCCGGTCGGCGAGCTTCGCCTTCAACGCCCGCTCGGCGGACTTCCGTGTATCCCCGGTCGCCTGGACGAGCCGGGTCTTGCCGTCCCAGTCACGGTAGCGGGCGCGCGCGACGACCCGCCCGCTGGGGCTCACGAGGTGGCCGATCTCCCCGAAAGTGCCGATGGTCAGGCGCTGCCGGCTCATCGGATCACCTCCTCTCTGGAGAGGCAGGCGGCTCGGGGTCGCGTTGCTGCTCGATCCAGATCCGCACGTCCGAGAGCGCGAACTTCAGATGCTTCCCGAAGCGATACGCTCGCGGACCGAGGCCGCGGGTGCGCCAGTCGTAGACGGTGGAGACGGGCACGCCCAGGTAGGCGGCGAGCTCGCCGACGTCGAGCAGCGGCACCAGGCCCCAGGGGTTGCCGGTAGGGCTGTGTTCGGTGTCCATACCGAACAGGTGCGTCCTGCTCCCACCCACGAACCGGGGGCAACCGGCACGCTCGCTCCCCTTCCGGAGCGGGACGGCCCGAGAGGGCCGCGAGGGAGCCAAAGTGATGGGTTTTCGATGACCGGATCACATCCACCTACAGAAAAAGTCCCGGAAACCCTTGAGTTTCCGGGACCTCTCGGTCGGGCTGACAGGATTTGAACCTGCGACC
>JBASAE010000109.1:0-3219 GCA_049654285.1 Microbacterium sp. | reverse complement strand
CCGCCCAGGGTCCCTCCGTGAAGCCGGTGATGACCAGGCACACGACGGCGACCCACACGCCGCCCAGCGCCCAGGGCCGGCGTCGGGGACGACCGGCACCCGACCGGTCGGAGATAGCCCCGGCGAGGGGCCCCGCGACGATGCCGGCGAGCCCGCCGACTCCCAGCACCAGCCCCGACGACACGACACCGCGGATCCAGTCGTCCTCGGGGGTGTCCAGCTGCAGCGGGAGCAACAGCTGGACCGGGGTGAGCTGCACGGTCCAGATGGCCAGCCACGCCAGCGTGAACAGCGTCATCCAGCGGATGCCGACCTTCGTCGTGGTGGTCATCACCGTGCTCCCGCGGCGTGCGTCTGCGCGATGTGCGTGCGGTACCAGTCGTAGGACGCCTTCGGGGTGCGCTCCCCCGTCTCGAAGTCGACGTGGACCAGACCGAAGCGCTGCGTGTAGCCGTCGGCCCACTCGAAGTTGTCCAGGAGGGACCACACGGTGTACTCCCGCACGTCGATCCCTGCGGCGATCGCCTCGGCGACCGCGCCGATGTGCCGGGAGAGGTAGTCGATCCGGTCGGTGTCGTCGATCCGCACGGCCCGTTCGGGCTCGGGGAAGGAGGCGCCGTTCTCGCCGATCACGACCGGGGGCAGATCCGGATGCCGCCGCCCGAGGTCGATGAGGAAGTCGCGCAGCGCATCGGGCATGATCGGCCATTCCGGGCCGAAGCCGGTGTGGGGAACCCCCGGGGTGGGCACGATGTCGAACGGCAGCTCGCCCGCGGAGGCCGTGACGGTGGTCGGGTTGTAGAAGTTCACGCCGTAGAAGTCGAGGGATCCTCCGATCGCCTCCATGTCACCGGGTTCGACGGGCAGGGCCGGAAGTCCGAGGGACTCGAGGTCCGGATACGCGCCCGTCAGCAGGGGGTCGCTGAAGGTCCTGTTGTGGATCAGGTCGTAGACGTGCGCGGCCATGTGGTCCTCGGCGCTCTCCCGCAGCGGCAGCACCCGGGTGTGGTTGTTCGTGAGTCCCACGCGTTCCGCGCCCGCGGCCCGCAGCGCCCCGCCGGCGCGGGCATGTGCGAGCAGCTGATGGTGCACGGTCGGCAGAGCCCCGAACAGCAGCTGTCTGCCGGGCGCGAGCTCCCCCGTTCCGTAGCCCTGCAGGGTCGTCATCGCCGGCTCGTTGAGCGTGTACCAGTCGCGCACACGATCGCCGAGCGCATCGGCGACCAGCGCCGCGTACTCGCCGAACCGCTCCGCCGTGTCGCGGGACAGCCAGCCGCCGGCCTCCTCGAGCGCGGTCGGGAGCTCCCAGTGGTACAGCGTGGGGAACGGGGCGATGCCGGCCTCGAGCAGTTGGTCGACGAACCGCGAGTAGTGGTCGAGACCGGCCGGGTTCGCGGGCCCGCTGCCGGTCGGCTGGATCCGCACCCAGGGGATCGAGAACCGGTACGAGTCCACCCCCAGCGTTCGTAGCAGCGCCACGTCGTCCCCGGTGCGCCGATAGCTGTCGCAGGCCGGCTCGGCGTTCGCGCCGTCCTTCACCGCGCCCGGCGTGTCGACGAAGTCGTCCCAGATCGACCTGCCCCGCCCGTCGGCGGTGCGCGAGCCCTCGATCTGGAAAGCGGCGGTGGCGGTCGACCAGCGGAAGCCCGTGGGGAATGCAGTCATGTCCATCCTGACGTCGATGTCGGCGATACCGTCGATTCTGCACCCGGTCTCAGCCGGAACGCGATCCGGTATCGCCGTGTCGTGGCGCGTTTCGCGTCGAAGGCCATGGTGCTGGTAAGCTTGACTCTTGGCTTGCGTGTGGGTTCTTCCCTCACGACCGCCGTGCGGAACCCCTCTCTTTCCGGCGGCATTCAACCACTCATCCGAAAGAAAGCATCCGCACGTGGCAAACATCAAGTCGCAGATCAAGCGCAACAAGACCAACCTGAAGGCTCAGGAGCGCAACAAGGCCGTCAAGAGCGAGCTGAAGACCCTGGTCCGCAAGACCCGCGAGGCCGTCGCCACCGGCGACAAGGCCGCTGCCGAGAGCGCGCTCAAGGTCGCGTCCGTCAAGCTCGACAAGGCCGTCAGCAAGGGCGTCATCCACAAGAACCAGGCGAGCAACCGCAAGTCGAAGATCGCCAAGCAGGTCGCCGCTCTCTGAGCTCTCCGTGCCCGCGCTGAGCGCGTAGCAGAAGGCCCGCCTCCCCCACGGGGACGGCGGGCCTTCTGCTACGCCCCGAGGCGACCGATCAGCCCCCGAACGGCTCACGCGTCGCGACGACGGCGACCATGCGCTCCAGCGCGAAGATCGGGTCGCGGGAGGCCCCCTTGACCTCGGCGTCGGCTCGGGCCGTCGCCTGGATCGCCATGCCGAGGGATCGTTCGTTCCAGCCGGCGAGGTCGCGCCGGGCCCGGTCGATCTGCCAGTCCTTCATGCCGAGCCGCGATGCGATCTCCCGACTCGATCCGCGCACGCCCGCGACCTTCGCCATGGTGCGCAGCTTCATCGCGAACGCGGCGACCATGGGCACCGGGTCGGCGCCGGCCGCGAGCGCGTGACGCAGCGCGATCAGCGCCTCGCCGTAGCGGCCGGCGATCGCGGTGTCGGCGACGACGAACGCCGACACCTCGACACGACCGCCGTAGTACTTGGCGACGACGTCCTCGGTGACGTCGCCCTCTACATCGCCGATGAGCTGCTGGCAGGCGGCGGCGAGCTCGGTCAGATCGTCGGCGAAGGCCGAGACGAGAGCACGCAGCGCCGCGGGGGCGATCCGTTTGTTCGCGGCGCGGAACTCCCCCGAGGCGAAGTCGACCCGGTCGCTGTCGCGCTTGACCGCGGGGCAGGCGATCTCGATGCCGCCGCCGGTGCCGGCGCGCACCGCGTCGAGCAGCTTCTTGCCCCGCACGCTCGCACCGGTGTGCCGCAGGATGACGGTCGCACCGTCCTGCGGGGTGTCGAGGTAGGCCACCGCCTCCTGGATGAACGCGTCGGTGGCCTTCTCGACCCCGGAGACGCGCACCAGCCGCGGCTCACCGAACAGCGAGGGTGAGGTGAGCGCGAGCAGCGTTCCCGCCGCATAGTCGTCGGCGCGCACGTCGCTGACCTCGAGCGCGGGATCCTCGGCGCGCAGGTAGTCGCGCACCCCCGCGATCGCCCTCTCGGCGCAGATCTCCTCGGGACCGGACACCAGCACGATCGGCGCCGGCCGCGGCTCGCGCCAGGGCACC
>JBASAE010000108.1:0-9853 GCA_049654285.1 Microbacterium sp. | reverse complement strand
CCCCCCACCCCGGGCCGGGCCGGAACACTTGCACGACCCGGGAACACCTGCACGACCGGAACGCCCGAATCTCCGTGCGTCCGTTCCCGGGTCGTGCATCCGCACCCGGGGTCACGCACCCGCACCCGGGTCGTGCATCGCACCCCCGACTCAGACGGAACACACCCCCGGTGGCCGCGATCCGCGCGTCCTTCATCCGCCCAGACGGCAACGGTCCTGGCGGTGACGACGCGCGTAGCATGGGCCGCATGCTGATCCGCCCGGCCACCTCCGCCGACGCTCACGGCATCGCGATCGTGCATGTGCGATCGTGGCAGACCGCGTATCATGGCCTGCTCCCACAGGCGGTGCTCGACGACCTCTCAGTGGCGGACCGGGAAAAGGGCTGGGCGCGGATCGTCGAGGATCCGGACGCCGCGTCCCGCACTGTCGTCGCCGAACAGGACCATCGGATCCTCGGCTGGGCCTCCTTCGGCCGGCCCCGCGAGCAGGAGCTGCCGGATGCGGGCGAGCTCTGGGGACTCTATGCGCACCCGGACGCCTGGTCCACCGGTGTCGGGCATGCGCTCATCGAGGTCGTCGAGCAGGAGCTGCGCGATGCCGGACACCGCACCGGCTACCTCTGGGTGCTCGACGGCAACGACCGCGCCGCCTCCTTCTACGAGCGACACGGCTGGGTCGCCGACGGTGCCACGAAGGTCGAGGAGCGTCCGCAGCTGCACCTCTTCGAGCGCCGCCGGGTCAAGCCCCTCCGCTGAGCCAGGAACACCTGCACGACCCGGGAACACCTGCACGACCGCAACGCCCGGATCCCCGTGCATCCGTTCCCGGGTCGTGCATCCGTGCCGCGCTCTCAGCCCTCCTGCGACACCGCCGCGAGATCGCGGGACCGGATCGGGTACAGCCAGAAGCACAGCCAGGCCAGGGCGGTGAAGCCCAACGGCACGACGGCGAGCATCAGTCGGATGCCGGCGTCCACCGACTCGGGTTGCGCGTCGCCCAAGCCCGCGTCGAACCCCGACGCGGTCAGCACCCAGGCCGCGACGATCGCCTGCAGCACGACCGAGCCGCGCACCACGAACCCGTTCACGCCGAAGTACACGCCCTCGCGCTGATGTCCGGTGCGGGCCGCGTCGTCGTCGATGATCTGCGCGAGCATGATCTCGAGAAGCTGCAGCAGTCCCCCCACGCCGACGCCCACGGCGAGCCCGACCACGGCAGCGCCCAGAACGTTCGAAGGCCACAGGAAGCACAGCGTCCCCAGCCCGAAGATCGCCACCCCCGCCAGCACGGCGGTCCGCGGCGACGTACGCCGCACGAACGCGCTCCATCCCACGATCGACGGGATCGCCGCGACGAAGATCGCTCCGAGCAGCACGCTGGCATCGCCCTCGGCGGCATGCAGTGAATACCGCACGTAGAACGGGATGGCGGCGATGATGATCGCGACCGAGGTCTGCACCATCAGCGAACCGAGCACGTACGGGACGAAGGCCCGGTTCGCGAAGGTGTATCGCAGCTGGTCGCGCCACGGCATCACCGCATCCTGACCCGCATGGCCTCCGCCGCGTTCGATCATGCCGCCACGGAACGACCAGGCCAGCATGATCAAGCAGACCACGCCGAGGATGAGCGCCATCGCCGGCCAGCCGAGGGCCCCGTACAGCAGCGGCGCGATCGCCGTGCCCAACACCATGCCGAGGATGCCGAAGATCTGCCTCGGGACGTTTCCCTTCGCCCTCTCCGCTGTCGTGCGGAAGATCTCGGGGAACAGCGCCGAGACGTTCAGCACCACCACGACGAAGGCGACGTCGTACACCGCGACGACGATGAGGAACCAGGCGATCAGCCCGCCCGCGGGCAGCACCGGAGGCATCCAGATCAGCACGAACGCGACCACGAGGGGGACGATCCCGAGCCCGATCCAGGGGACACGGCGCCCCCACGGGGTGCGGAACCGATCGGAGAGGGCGCCGACCACCGGGTTCAGGACCGCGTTCAGGATCGCGTGCGCGATCATCGCGGCAGCCACCCAGCCGGCCGGCACACCGAGGTGCGCGACGTAGAAATAGACGACGAAGGCGGAGAACGTCTGCGCCATCAGCTGCACCGGGAACCCAGACGCCCCGAACGCGATCGACTGGGCCCGCGTAGGCGCCTCCGAGAGCCGACGGTCGCGGATGCCCGTGATCAGGCTCATCGGTTCGCCTGCCGGTTCAGCACGACGGCGATCCCACAGGATGCTGCGCGCGACTCCGTCCTGGATTCCTGCAGAGGTCCTGCATCCTTCGTCCGTCTCATGCCCGCTCCCCCCGCTGCACGGCGCGCAGGTCGCGCCAGCCCACACGCACCAGTCCTTCTTCGGCGATCGCGGCGGCCACCAGCGGATCGGCCAGGAGCCGCAGCTCGTGACCCCGCTTCGCGGCGCCGAAGTCGACGGTAGCCCGCAACTCATCGTCATCCACCATCGGGTGCAGGTAGATCTCCGTCACCCCGGCCGGCACGGCGCGCAGCAGCGCGATGAAACCGTCGCGCACCTGCTCGTAGGTCTCCTCTTCGGCGGTGCCCTCGCCGGCCAGCGGGAACGGGTGCGTCCACAGCCGGTCCACGACCACGACCCCGGCCGCGTCGGCCGCAGCGACGGCCTGGTCGAGCATCGGCTGCAGCGTCGGATCCAGATCGAGCCCTGCGGCGACCCGCGGCAGACGGAACGGCAGGCCGTGCTGTGCGGCGAGCCCCAGGACCGGTCCGAGGAAGTCCCGGCCGGTGGCGAGCCCGTACACCGAGCCCATGTGGTTGTCGAGGTGGGTCACGTCGATTCCGGCGGCGTAGGCGGCCTCGACCTGGGCGGCGAGCTCGCGGACGACGTCGGCCTCGGATGCCCGCTGCTCGACCTCGAGCACGGTGTGCGGGAAGTAGCCGTCTCCGTCGACCAGAGAGGAGGCGATGCCGGTGAGCGGCCGCCAGCGGTATGCCGACCACTCGCTCGTGAGCACCAGGTGCACGCCCACGTCGAGGTCGCGCCGGGAGGCGGCGAACGCCGCCGCGTCGGGCGCCCAGGCGCACGGCATCATCAGTGTCGCGGAGTCGAGGTGCCCGGCATCCAGCAGGTCGGCGATCGCCCGGTTCGCGGCGCGGCACATGCCGAAGTCATCGGCGTTGAGGATGATCGCGCGGGTCCCCTCGGCGAGGCCGAGGCGGGCGATGAGGGGGTCGGGCACGTTCAGGGCCTCCGGGTCTCGGGGGTGAGGATGCGGGTGAAGAGGGCGTCCCGCAGCGCGGCGGCGGCCTCGTGGACGGCACCGACCAGCGGTGCCTCGGGGCCGAGGGCGGAGCTCTCGAAGGCGATCGGCAGCCGGTCGGCGTACTCCGCTGCGACCGCGCGCACGGCATCCCCCAGCACGGGGTGCACGGCGTCTCCCGCGAGCACGAAGACGCCGGGGTCGAGCACGAGCGTGATCGACCCCGCCACGATCACCAGTCGCCGGGCGATCTCGGCGACCATACCCTGGGCGGCCACGTCGCCGGCAGCGGCGGCGTCGAGGTGCGCGGCGAGCGGCAACGCCGGGTCGCGCCCGCTGATCAGCGCCAGATCCGCGGTGACGTCCTTCCCGAGCACGGGGGCGCCGATCGGCAGGGGCGGCTGCGGCAGGTAGCCGACCTCCCCCGCGATTCCCGACACTCCCCGGTGCAGAGCACCGTCGATGATGTACGCCGCACCGAGACCGTCGTCGAGCAGCAGCAGCGCGAACCCGCTCAGTCCGGCGCCGACCGGGCCCGCGAGCTCGGCAAGGGCGGCGAGGTTCACGTCGTTCTCGATGCGCACCGGGCAGTCGAGGAGCGCCTCCAGCGCGGCACGGAACGCGCCGTCGTCGGGCCCCTCGTCGTTGCGGATCTCGCCGCCGGCGCGCACGATCCCCGGCACCGCGATGACGACGGCGTGCACGGCCGCACCGCTGCTGCCGCGGCACTCGTCGATGAGCCGTGCGATCGTCTCGGCGCGATGCTCCGCCACGGGCAGCGGCGTCTGCGTCTCGGCCCGGATGACACCCGCGGGGTCGACGAGCGCGAGGTGGATGTCGTGGTGGTCGATGTGGATCGCGGCGGCGAAGCCGAGCCGCGGATGCAAGGCGACGCGGGTCGCGGCGGGGCCCTTGGTCGCACGGTCGACGCCCGCTGCGGCAACCGCATCGCGCGCCTCCAGCATGCGCAGCACCTGGGTGACCGCCGTGCGCGACAGGCCTGTCTCGGACATCAGCTCGGCGCGGGTGAGAGGGCCGCCTGCGGCGAGCGCCTCCAGGATCGCGCGTGCGTTCAAGGTTCTCAGCAGAGTCTGCGGACCGGCAGGAGATCTGACCACGGGCGTTCTCGCTTTCGTCCGCACCAGTATGACATGAAGTGTCCTACTGGGCGACCCCCGCAACCGAGGATGCGTGAGGGCGCACGGGCGCATACTGAAGGACGATGATCATCCAGACCGACTGCGGCCCCGTGCGCGGAGTCCGGCGGGAGTCGGACGCCGCATTCCTCGGCATCCCTTTCGCCGCACCGCCGACCGGCGAGCGCCGCTTCCTGCCGCCCGTTCCCGTCGAGCCTTGGACCGCGGTGCGGGACGCGACCGCCTACGGCGCGACGCCGCAGCGGCGGGAGGAGCCGAACTCGCTGATCCCCGAGCCGAGCGTGCCGGGTGCGTCGACGCTGAACCTCAACGTGTTCACACCGTGGCTCCCCGGCCCCGAGGAAGCGTCCGACGACTCGAGCCCTGTGCCCGACGGGCTCCTCCCGGTGATGGTGTGGATCCACGGCGGCGGGTACTCGGCGGGATCGCCGGCCAGCCCGTGGTACGACGGCCGCGCGTTCACGCGGGACGGCGTGGTCGTCGTGACGGTCTCCTACCGCCTGGGCTTCGACGGGTTCGGCGTGATCGAGGGCACGCCCGACAACCGGGGCGTACGGGACTGGATCGCCGCACTGGAGTGGGTGCAGCGCAACATCGCCGCGTTCGGCGGCGACCCCGCCCGGGTGACGATCGCCGGCCAGTCCGCGGGCGGCGGTGCCGTGATGACCCTGTTCGGCCTGCCCGCCGCGCAGCACCTGTTCCGGGCCGGGGTCTCGATCTCCGGGGCGCTGGGCGACATCGACCGCGAGGTCGCCCAGCGGCGCAGCGTCCTGCTCGCCGAGCTGGTCGGGACGACGCCGACCCTCGACGGGTTCCGGGCGAAGCGCGAGGCCGAGCTGACCCGGAGGCAGTACGAGGCGTCGCTGCTGGGGAAGACCGGCCTGGCGGCGACCACCGCGGTGCTCGTCGACGGCCTGCCCTACGGTCCCGTCATCGACGGCGAGCTCATCGCCCGCCCCACGACGGAGTCGATCGCGGCGGGCGTCGGCGCAGACAAGCCGCTGCTGCTGGGCGCGACCGATGACGAGTTCACCCCGGCGATGGATGCGGCACCGCGGGGCCTGAGGTACGTGCCGGCGTCCTTCGCGCTGCGCGCGCTGAGCGCGGATGCGGGACGACGCCGCACCTGGTTGCGCGCGAATCGCGGTCGGCGCGGCACGGCGGCGACGATGGGCCGGTTCGTGACCGATCGCGTGTTCCGGTCGCTGGTCGTACGGGTCGCCGAGGCACGGGCGGATGCCGCGACCTGGGCATACCGGTTCGCCTGGGCCTCGCCGGTGAGCGGCTGGTCCAGCCACTGCCTCGACGTGCCGTTCTGGTGGGACTGCCTGGGCGCCGAGCGCGTCACGGAGCACGCCGGGAGCCATCCGCCGCAGGCGCTCGCCGAGGAGATGCACGCCGCCCTGGTGGCCTTCGTCACGAACGCCGACCCCGGCTGGCCTGCCTGGCGCACCGATCCCGGCACGGCCCGCCAGTTCGGTGCCGCACCGGCCGTGTCCCGCTCCGCCTACGACGACGCGCTGCCCCTGGCCTGAGGAGCCCTTTCCCTCTGCGCGAGGTGTCACTCATGCAGGAAACCAGTCCCCCAGACCCTGCACCTGCGCCCCCTGGGGCCGACGTGGGTCAGCGGACCGGATCGAGCAGGGGGATCTCGTAGCGGTGCGGGGTGCCGAAGCGGTGCGCGGTGATCGACACCGCCTGCTCGCGCAGGAAGGTCAGCAACTCGACGCGGCCTGCGGCGACCACCGGGTTCGCGTACAGGGCGAGGCTCGGCGAGCCCGCCACCGCAGAGGCGGTCTCCCGTGCGGATGCCCCGATCAGGCGCACCCGTCCGCCCGCTGCGGCCAGCCGCTTCGCGTGCGCGGCCCAGGCTGCGGCATCCTCCACCGCGACGACGACGTCGTGTGCTCCCAGCCAGGTCACCATGGCCGCCGGCAGCGCGTCAGCGGCGCTCACGGTCACCCGCGATCCGGCCCGGCGACCGGCCGCGACGACGCGCACCAGCTCCGCGACCCGCGGGCCCTCGAACCTCACCGTGACCGGCACCGCCTGATAGCGCAGCGCGTTCTGCTCGGTGACCAGCCCTGTGGCATCCCGCACGACGCCGAACTCCGCCGCCCAGGCGTCGAGATCGGTCGCGAGCGCGCCGCGCAACCAGTCGGCGTCCGCCCCCTCGAACAGCGCGACGGCCGACTCCCCCAGCACATCCAGGGCCGTGGACGACCTCACCGTGGCGTCCGTCCACTCCGACAGGCCGACCAGATAGTTCGGCCCGCCCGCCTTGGTGCCCGCGCCGACCACCGACTTCTTCCAGCCGCCGAACGGCTGGCGCTGCACGATCGCGCCGGTGGTGCCGCGGTTGACGTACACGTTGCCCGCCTGGATGCCGGCCAGCCACTGCTGGATCTCGTCCTCGTCGAGCGAGTGGATGCCGCTGGTGAGCCCGTAGTCGATGTCGTTGACGATGTCGATCGCCTCGGCCAGCGAGTCCGCGGTCATCACGCCGAGCACGGGGCCGAAGTACTCCACTCGGTGGAACTCGCTGCCGCGCCGCACGCCGTCGCGGATGCCCGGGCGCCAGAGCTGTCCCTGGTCGTCGAGCCGCTCGGGCTTCAGCATCCACGACTCCCCCGGATGCAGCGTGGTGAGCGCGCCGAGGAGCTTGCCCTCGGCCGGACCGATCAGCGGGCCGATGCGGTTCGAGCCGTCGACCGGCGAGCCCACGTCGTACGACCGCACGGCATCGACCAGCTGGCGGCGGAAACGCTCGGACTTCGCGGCCGAGCCGACCAGCACGACGAGGGAGGCCGCTGAGCACTTCTGGCCTGCGTGCCCGAACGCGGAGTAGGCGACGTCCTTCGCGGCCAGATCGAGGTCGGCGGAGGGCGTGACGATGATCGCGTTCTTGCCACTGGTCTCGGCGAGCAGCGGTAGATCCTCCCGGAAGCCGCGGAACAGCTCGGCGGTCTCGAAACCGCCGGTGAGGATCACCCGGCCCACCGCCGGGTCGCTGACCAGCTGCCGCCCGAGCTGTCGACCGTCGAGCTGCACGTACTGCAGCACGTCGCGAGGGACACCGGCCTCCCAGAGCGCCTCGACCATGACCGCGCCCGAACGGCGGGCCTGACGGGCCGGCTTGATGATGACCGGTGACCCGGTGGCGAGCGCCGCCAGGGTCGAGCCCGCCGGGATCGCGACCGGGAAGTTCCACGGCGGCGTGACGACGGTGAGGCCGACCGCGTGCATGGTCGCACCGTCGACGTCGGCCAGTGCGCGCGCCGACTCGGCGTAGTAGTGCGCGAAGTCGATCGCCTCGGAGACCTCGGGGTCGCCCTGTTCGATGACCTTGCCGGCCTCCGACCCCATGACCTCGAGCAGTTCGGCGCGGCGTGCCTCGAGCACGTCACCGGCGCGGTGCAGGATCGCGACGCGTCCCTCGGCGCCGAGTGCGCGCCAGGCCTCGCCCGCCGCGACCGCGGTCCGGATGCGGGCATCCACCTCGTCCGCGGAGGAGAGCGTGTTCGCCGCCACGGTCTCGTCCCCGAGCGTCGACTCCGCCATGCGCGCGCGGATGCCGTCGGCCCAGGCGCGGTTCGCCGCGAGCGAGGGATCGGTGTCGGGGGTGTTCGCGAACCCGGACGTCTCCGCCGGGGTGGCGGGCAGCTGGCGGTTCTGAGTGCGATTGGGGCCGGGGACCTCGGTAGGGACGCTGCGGACGGATGCCAGGAAGCGCTCCTTCTCCCGTTCGAACAGCGCCGGGTCCGCGTCGAGGTCGAACACCGCCGACATGAAGTTCTCGGGGGAGGCGCCCTCTTCGAGACGGCGGATCAGGTACGCGATCGCGACGTCGAACTCGTCGGGGTGCACGACCGGGGTGTAGAGCAGCAGCGAGCCCACCGTGCGCTTGACCACGGCCGCCTGCGCCGACGCCATGCCGAGCAGCATCTCGAACTCGATCCCGTGCTGCACGCCGCGACGCTGCGCGAGCAGCCAGGCCAGGGCGATGTCGAACAGGTTGTGCCCGGCGACGCCGATACGCACGTTCCGGATGTGCTCGGACCGCAGCGCGTACTCCAGGACCGCCTTGTACGAGGCATCCGACTGCTGCTTGGTCGACCAGGTCGCCAGCTCCCAGCCGTGGGACTCTGCGTCCACGGTCTCCATCGGCAGGTTCGCGCCCTTCACGACGCGCACCTTGATCGGAGCCCCGTCCTCGGCGACCCGCTTCGCGGCCCAGTCCTGCAGCCGCATCATCGCGCTGAGCGCGTCGGGCAGATAGGCCTGCAGCACGATCCCCGCCTCGAGGTCCCGGAACTCGGGACGATCGAGGATGCCGGTGAACACCGCGATCGTGAGATCGAGGTCCTTGTACTCCTCCATGTCGAGGTTGATGAAGGTGCGACTCCTCGCGGCGACCTCGTAGAGCGGGTGCAGGGCCTCGGCGGCGTCGGCGACCGCGGCGTCGAACGCCCAGGGGCTGTGCGGGGCGACGGTCGACGAGACCTTGATCGAGACGTAGTCGACGTCGTCGCGCTCGAGCAGGCGGCGGGTGCCCTCCAGCCGACGCACCGCCTCGTCGCGACCGAGGATCGCCTCTCCGAGCAGGTTGACGTTGAGCTTCACACCCTGGGTCTCGCGGATGTGCTTGATCGCGGCCCCGAGCTTCTCGTCGCGCGCGTCGACGATGAGGTGGCGCACCATCTGGCGCAGCACCGCACGGGCCGAGGGCACGACGATGCCGGGCAGCATGCCGGCGGTGGTGCCGCCGAGCCTGATCGCGCCGCGCATCACGCCGGGCAGGAACCTCGGGGTCAGCGGCACGAGCTCCTTGAGCTTCGCCGCCGCGACCTTCGTGTCCTCGGGTCGCACGACGCCGTCGACGAAGCCGACGGTGAAGTCCAGGCCGTTCGGGTCACGCAGCACGCCGGCGAGACGCTGGCCCGCGGCGTCCACCGGCACCTCGCGGCTCTCCACGAGCCACTGCCGCACGAGCGCGACAGCGTCGTCGGCGAGCTCTTCGAGGTCTGCAAGGGATGCGTCAGCGGGCGCGGAGGTAGCCATGGTCCCAGTCTCCGTCGCACCATCATCTATGAAAAGCAACTGTTTCCGATGGATAATGTTCGGGATATCCGATGATCAATCTCGAAGGGAGGCGTGACTCAGATGTTCGAGCTGAGACGGCTACGCCTCCTGCACGAGCTGGCGTTGCGCGGCACCATCGCCGAGGTCGCAGCATCCCTCTCGTACAGCCCGTCGACCGTGTCGCAGCAGCTCGCGATCCTGGAGCGCGAGGCGGGTGTGTCGTTGCTCGAGCCCGACGGCAGACGGGTCCGGCTGACCGCCCAGGGCAGGAGGCTCGCCGACCACGCCGCCCGCGCCCTGGAGCTCGACGAGGCGGCGCGCGCGGCCCTGAGCACCGAGCCCCTGGAGCCCGTGCGCCTGGCCGCCATGCCG